>CAMOBD010000040.1 GCA_946578345.1 uncultured Clostridium sp. | reverse complement strand
AAAAATTCTCAAGTTTATGAAAAGTGACATTACATATACAAAAGTGCAATACCAAATTTTCATATCGAAAAAAGCTACTTTTATAAAATTATATATGCTAAAACATATAAAGAGTGATAGAATTATGTCGAAAAATGTAGAAAGTTTTTCGGCATATTTTTTTAGAAGGGAAGGGTAGTAATGAGTGAACTACAAAACAGAAGATATAAGGAAGTAGCACCTGAAGAAACAGTTAAAAAATTAAAAGGATTATTAGAAAAATTAGGAATTGAAGTTGAGGAAAAATGGTCCGATGAGAGCAGTGTTGGAACATATTCTTTAAGAATACATATTAAAGGAACAGACATGGGACAAAACGGAAAAGGTATGACCAGGGAATTTGCTATGGCAAGTGGATATGCTGAGTTTTTTGAAAGATTACAAAATGGTATGTTTAGATTTAGAATGGAAAAGCCAACAGAGGAGCTACCATTTGTAACTGCACCTGATGAAAAGCATTTGTCAGTAGAAGATGCATTAGGGTTAAAAGATAACAATGGAGAGATAAGAAATAGCTTTTTTGAAAATATATTAAAACAAAATGGTAAGGAAAGTGCCGCAAAAGAAGAAAAAGTAGAGTATATAAAAGAAATATTAAATGAAAAATCGGATTTAGTAGAAAAGGAAGAATACAATTATTTGCCATACTATAGTGTTAAAAATAAAGATTTGGAATACATACCAGATAGGCTATTTAGTTATCTTTTTGACACAAATGGAATGTGTGCGGGAAATTCAAGAGAAGAAGCACTTATAGAAGGGATTTCTGAAATACTAGAAAGATATGCTGGAATGAAGATATTCAAAGAAAAAGTTACTTTGCCAGAAATACCAATGAGTTATATAGAAAAGTTTCCAAAAGTAAAAAAGATGGTAGAGAAATTAAAACAAAATGAAGAATATTACTTCAAAATGGTGGATTGTTCATTTGGAGGAAAATACCCAGTAGCAGGTCTATATATTATAGAGAAAAACACAGGAAGATTTGGATTTAAGATGGGTGCTCATCCTGATTATGGAATAGCAATGGAAAGATGTTTTACAGAAGCAGCACAAGGAAGAGATATTTATGAATATGCAGAAACATGTTTATTTGACTTTTACGAAGGAGAAGACAGTAAAAATAGAAATTTGACAGAATTTATATTTGCAGATTTATCAGCAGTTCCATATCAGGTAATAGGAGAAAAAGCTGACTATGAATTTGTAGAAATGCCAGATGTTGCAAACTTAGATAATAAAACTATATTAAATAATTTAGTGCAAAGCATATTAGATGAAGGAAGAGATATATTAGTTAGAGATGTTAATGTATTAGGATTTCCAGCACTTAGCATAGCTATACCAGGAATGAGTGAAATAAGTTTTGACCCAAATGCAACTTACTTTAATATTTTTGTTACAATGCAAAAACTTATGAAAAATATGGAAAGTATAAATTCAAAAAATATTAAAGAAGTTATAAAAATGATGGAGACAATAGTAAATGAAATTGGATATGATAAACTATCTATATTAATAAGTTTAAAAGACACTAGCATGCTTCCATGTGAGCAAGTGGGAACAGGAGCAAAATATTTCTTAGCAATTCTATATATCATGGATGGAGAATATAACAAAGCAGCAAAAATGCTAGAAGATTTAAGTTTCTTGGCAGATAGTATAATAGAAAATCCAGTTGAAAAAATAATGATAAAAGCTGTGTATTATTATGCATCAGCAATGGACAAACTAAAAGAGCATGAAAAAGCAATGTATTATATAAATCTTTTGTTTGATGAAGAAATAGCGAATTGCATAGACAATAGTTTTAAAGAAAAGGAAAATATTTTAGTAAATCACTACGGAATTACTGAAGATGATTATGTAGATAATGACGATACCTTCTATATGCCATTTATGAAGAAATTTAGAGAAGCACAAAGAGATAATGCAGTAGACCAAATGCAAAACAAAGAAATTTTTTGAGTGACGCGAACGAATGCTCCGTCCCATTTGTTCGCGCTTTACCACAATTCAACTATACAATGCAAAACTTTATCATCATTGCTTTTTATAGTAATAGTATGCTTATTTCCATCAAATGAGTATAAACATTTTGATGTATCTCCATACCTAATAGCAGTTTTGTACATTACTTCAATATTGTTAAAATCTCCACCTTTAGAAATATTATTATATATTTCTTCTGGCAAAGTTTCATATGCTAAATCCAAGTAGTTTAAATTGTGCATATGTTTATTAACATCTATATCTCTTCTTTGTGTAGTATACACATATTCATTAGAAAAAGTATCAGGCTCTTTTAATTTTTTGAATTCAAATTCAGGCATTATTGTATGGTTTTCTGGGTCATATTTTTCAATTACATCGTCAGTGATTTTGGTTATACTTTGTGTATCTATATTAGTTAAAGTCCATCTGGTTGTTGCTATGCATACAGTTTTATTGTCTTTATCTAATACTTCAAAATCACGAAGAGTACTTACTTTAGTAGCTTCTCTTGCCCAAGTTTTTATCGTGATTTCTTCACCATATTTAAGTCTTCTAATTATTTGAACTCTCCAATTTAGTTGAACCCAAGATAAATGTGTTGTTGGTATCTCACGAATTCCGTAGCCTGCTGTATCTGAATGCATACATGCTACATTTTCAAGAAGTGCAAGCATTCCTTTATTTGTTACGAAAGAATTACTATTAACTTTTTCTATATCTACTCTTGTTTTGTGTTCAAAAATCATCCTGAACGACCTCCTTTTTGTATTATTACTATGTGACTTTGAGAGTAAGTCCCTAATTTCCCATTTTTTCCATTATTTCATAAATTTCTGGATATAGCTTTTTTGTGTTTATTGGTTTCATATTTTTATCTACTATTGCATGAACCGTGTAACCTACGTTAATAGGCTTTTCCATATTATCCTCTCTATATACTTCATATGAAAATACAATTCTTGCTGGAGTAAGTTTACTTACTGTTGCTGTTACAATCAAGTCATCATCATAGTAGGCTGGGCTATAGTATTTACAATTTACTTCAACTAAGGGAGTCATAATACCAATTTCCTCCATTTTTGCATATGGAAAACCTGCTTGCTTAGATAAATCCGTTCTAGCAAGTTCATACCATATAGGGTATACAGAATGATGTACAATACCCATTTTATCTGTTTCTGCATATCTAACATTTACTTTACTTTTTGAAATCATATTCTAACCTCCATAAAATTAACACAGCTTATTATATCACAAAAAAATATAAAAATAAATAAATGGCAATTAATTTAATAAGAAAGATTACAGAATAATTGAAATATGAATAAAAATAAGTTATAATCATTATAGCTTTTTTCATGCGATTGTTTGGAACAGGTCTTAAAAAGTAATAGGGGGGAGAATGATGAGTAAAAAAGTTTATATACCAATACTTATAGCGATAATTATTTTGCAGATACTTGTTGGAGTGTATGCTGCAAATAAAAAAGAATATATGCACATGGATGAGGCATATTCGTATGGACTTATGAATTATGATAAGATAAGCATTACAGATGATGAAGATTTTATGGCAGGATGGCATGACAAACAATATTTTCTGGATTATTTGGAAGTCAATTCAGATGAAGTAACAGACCTAATGCCTGTATATGAAAATCAGAAAAATGATGTACATCCACCACTTTTTTATCTTTTACTAAGGATAGCTGCTACATTCACGGTAGATAATTTTACATTATGGACAGGTTTTATAATGAATATGATAATTCTGGCAATTGCTAGTGTGACTTTATTTTTTATAGCAAAAAAACTATTCAAATCTCCTGTATATGCTCTTTTAGTAACAGCTGTATATGCTACCTCAATGGCATTGATGGAAACTACAATATATATTAGAATGTATGCACTTTCAACATTAAGCATATTGTTATTTACATATATTACAATGAAGATAGAAGAAAATCAAAAAGATGGCAAAATAGGGTTGAAGTATCTAATTCTAACAAGCTTAGTGTTACTAATGGGTGGATTAACACATTACTATTTCTTTATTTATGTGTTTGGAGTGTACGTATATTTATTAATAAAGCATATAAGAAGAAAAGAATACAAATTTTTAGTAAAATATACTGTAACTCTTGCAATATCAGCTGCTCTTTATTTGCTAATATTCCCATATGCGATAAATCATATATTCTTTGGATACAGAGGAATTGATGCAACAGATCCTATAACATTGCAAAATCTTATATTCGGAATAGGTAGCTATCTAAACGAGATAAACAAAGCTATATTTAATTATGGATTACCAATTTATATCTTAGCAGTACTAATTATATTTGCAGTATTTAAAATACGTGAAAAACGTGCAAGTTCGAAGAAATGCAATGATGTAAAGATTGAAAGCCAAGAATTAAAACAAGAAGAAATTAGAGAAAAGAAAAACAGAAATCAATTTATTTTGATGATACTAATTCCTACATTAATATATTTCATAGTAGTATTAATTCAATCACCATATAAAGAACTAAGATACATTATGCCAATATGTCCAGAAATAGTTTTACTTACAATATATGTTACGAAATTGGCGCTAGGAAAGTATATCAAAGAAAAATATTTGTGCACAGGACTTGCTGTAGTATTTGCAGTAATTGTACTAACACCTGGACTAACAGATAACAAACTTAACTTTGCATATGAATATAGAAAAGAACTAGTTGAAACTGTTGAGCAAAATAACACTCCTATAGTATGCGTATTCGACCCAAATGCTAATAGATTTATGGACAATATGTATTTGTACACAAAAGCAGATAGAACATATATTATGAATGTGGAAGACTATAGTGTGGAGGCAGTAAGAGAAGTATTAAAAAACGAAAACGTGGAAAATGGTGTAACACTGGTTATTGACAATCAACCAAAGTACTTGAGCTATGAGGAGTATGAAAAGTTAGCTTGGTGAGAATTTAGGGACAGGCCCTATTTTCTCACTTATGGGAATTTGGGGCCTGTCCCTAAATTCTCAAAAGGAGATCTGATAAATGAAAGAGTTAGAAAGTTGCGAGATTTGCCCACATAGATGCAGAGTGAATAGAAATAATGGGCAAGCTGGAAGGTGCAGATGTGACGATAAGATTAAGATTGCTCTTGCATCAATACATGAATTTGAGGAGCCGTGTATAAGTGGTAAGAATGGCTCTGGAACTGTATTCTTTTCGAATTGTAACTTAAATTGTCTTTATTGTCAGAATTATGAGATAAGTCAATTGGGAAAAGGAAAAGAAATATCAGTAGAAGAGCTTGCAGATATATTTATATCTCAGCAGAATAAAGGTGTTAACAATATAAATTTGGTTACTCCGACTATGTATGCTTTTCAAATAATTGAGGCCATAAAGATAGCTAGGAAGAAGCGGACTTAATATACCAATAATTTATAACACGAATGGGTATGAAAATGTTGAAACAATTAAAGCATTAAATGGCTACATAGATGTATATTTGCCGGATTTAAAATATTATTCAAATGAATTATCAAAAAAGTATTCAAATGTAGATAATTATTTTGAAATAGCGACAGAAGCGATTAAGGAAATGTATGACCAAGTTGGGACAGCTAGATTTGATGAAAATGGTATAATTCAAAAAGGTGTAATTATTAGACATTTAATTTTGCCAAACCATTTACAAAACAGCAAACATATATTAAAATGGATAAAGCAAAATATGCCAGAAGATATATATGTAAGTATTATGGCACAATATTTTCCTACATATAGGGCAAAACAGGACAAGTATATAAATAGAAAGTTAAACAAAAAGGAATACAGAGAAATGGAAAACTTTTTATACACACTTGATTTGCGGTAATGGATATATGCAGGAATTAGGTGAACATGAAGAAGAATATGTGCCAAAGTGGTAATGTCGTTTTAGGGACAGGCCTTTTGACGACAAATTAAAGATAGACATTTTGCGATATACCTAATGTTTTAAGAATAGGATTTTTGAGACAGATTTGTCGCGAAAAGGCCTGTCCCTAAAACGACAAAAAAAGAAAGGAGTAAAAAAATGACTGAAGCAGATAAGAATTTTATTGAAACATGTAAAAAAATAATAAAGGAAGGATATTCATCAGAGGGAACTCATGTAAGAACAAGATGGCAAGATGGAGAAGAGGCTAACTATATTTCAATAGTTGGTGTTAGCAATAAATATGATGTTGGGAAAGAGTTTCCAATGATAACTTTAAGGAATAACAGTAAAACAGTATATAGAGCTATTGATGAGATATTGTGGATATGGCAAAAGAAATCTAATGCGGTTAAGGATTTAAATTCACACATATGGGACCAATGGGTTGATGAAAATGGAACAATAGGAAAAGCGTATGGATATCAATTAGGAAAGAAATATGAATTTAAAACAAAAGATGGAATAAAGAAAATGGATCAAGTTGATTATGTGCTATATTTATTACAAAATGACCCATCTAGCCGTAGAATAATGACAAATATTTTTAACCATGAAGATTTAAAAGATATGATGCTAGAGCCATGTGCATATGGAACGCAATGGCTAGTGAAGGGTGGAAAATTGCACTTGATTTTAAATCAACGTTCACAAGACATGCTTGCAGCGAATGGATGGAATACAATGCAATATGCAGCACTTTTATGCATGTTTGCTCAAGTTGCTGGACTAGAGGTTGGAACACTTACTCATAATATAGGAGATTGCCACATATATGATAGACATATTCCTATTATAGAAAAATTAATATCTGCCGAAGCAATGGATGTTACTCCAAAATTGGTAATAAAAAATCCTACTAAAAACTTCTATGATTTTAAAGTAGAGGATTTTGAAATACAAGGGTATGACTATAACAAAGATGTACAAATAGGGAAAATACCAGTTGCTATTTAAAACCATACGACACGCATGGAACACTAAGTTTGAAATAAAAAGGAGTGGAGATAAAATGTTAAGCATAATAGTTGCAGTAGCTAAAAATAATGTGATTGGAAAAGATAATAAGCTAATTTGGCATCTGCCAGAGGATTTGAAAAGGTTTAAGAGATTAACTACAGGTCATAATATAATAATGGGAAGAAAGACATTTGAGTCATTAGGACGAGTATTGCCAAATAGAAAGCATATTGTTCTTTGTAATGATGCAGAGCTTAATATAGATGACGAAAATGTTGAAGTAATAGACAGTGTAGAGAAAATAGAAAAATATGAAAAGTCAGAGGAAGAAAATTTTATAATAGGTGGAGCTAGTATATATAAATTACTTCTTCCAAAAGCAAACAAGTTATACATTACAAAAATAAATCAAGAATTTGATGGAGATGTATATTTCCCAGAAATAAATGAAGATGAATGGGAAGTAGTAGAAAGAGAAAAAGGTATAAAAGATGAAAAAAATCCATATGATTACGAATATGTAACATATGTTAGAAAGTGAAAATTGGATAAATTCCTTAAAACTACTTGACAAATCCACAAAAATAGTGTAAAGTATAATAGCATTACAAATTAATGCTGTTATATTTTTGTCTAAAACAGGAAGTGAAATGATGGAAAAAAAGGTTGAAGTAAGTATTCTTTGCCAAATATATGGCAAACTTTTAACTAAAAAGCAATATGAATTTATTGATGATTATTACAACAATGATTTGTCACTTTCAGAAATAGCAGAAAATAATAATATAACAAGACAAGCGGTCAGAGACATAATAAAAAAGGGGGAAAATAAACTTTTCGAGTTTGAAGAAAAGCTTTTAATTATGAAAAAGACATTAGACCAAGAGAAACAAATACAAGGAATAATTGAAGAGTTAAACAAAATTAAAGAAAATTCATCAGATAAGAAAATTGAAAAGATTTTGAGTAATGTGACTAAAGAATTAATTTGTCTTAATTAATTCATAAGATAATCAGCATCTTACTGCGTTAAAATTTGCTTAAAAATCCTCAGCTTACAAGGAGTACGCCTCCGGTATTTTAATCAAATTTTGCCTTGTAATATACTAATTCTCTTATGAATTAGAAAAATATAAAATAACATTAGGGAGGAAAGAGTTATGGCTTTTGAAGGTTTATCTGCTAAATTACAAGAGATAACTAGAAAATTAAGAGGAAAAGCGAGAATTACAGAATCAGATTTAAAAGAAATGCTGAGGGAGGTAAAACTTGCATTACTAGAAGCAGATGTTAACTATGCAATAGTTAAAGAATTCATAAATACCATACAAGAGAAAGCTTTAGGACAGGATGTACTAAAATCTCTTACTCCAGGCCAACAAGTTATAAAAATAGTTAAAGATGAATTAGTAGAGCTTCTTGGAGGAACAGAAAGTAAGATAAACTTTACTCCAAATCCACCAACAGTTATAATGCTTGTTGGACTTCAAGGCTCTGGTAAAACGACAACAGCGGGAAAACTTGCAAATTTACATAGAAAGCAAGGCAAGAAACCACTTCTAGTTGCGTGTGATGTATATAGACCAGCGGCTATAAAACAACTTCAAGTTGTTGGTGGCCAGTTAAATATACCAGTTTATGCAAATGAAAATTCAAAGGATGTAGTAAAGATTGCAAGGCAGGCAATAGATGTTGCAATGAGCAAATTGAATGATGTGGTAATACTAGATACAGCAGGACGTTTACATATTGATGAAGAGCTTATGAATGAGCTAAAAAATGTCAAAGCAAATGTAAAACCACATGAAATTTTACTTGTAGTTGACGCAATGACAGGTCAAGATGCTGTAAATGTTGCAAAAGCATTTAATGAGGCATTAGGAATTGATGGTGTAGTACTTACAAAACTTGATGGTGATACAAGAGGTGGTGCTGCAATATCAGTTAAAAAGATTACAGGAAGACCAATAAAATTTGCAGCAACTGGTGAAAAATTAAGTGATATAGAAGTATTTTACCCAGAAAGAATGGCATCAAGAATTCTTGGAATGGGTGATGTACTTTCAATTATAGAAAAGGCAGAAGAGGCAATAGACATAGAAGAAGCTGAAAAGCTTGAAAAACAACTAAAGAAGAAAAAGGATTTGGATCTTGATGATTATCTAACACAATTGAGACAAATCAAAAAAATGGGGTCTTTTTCATCAATACTTAAAATGATACCTGGTATGAACCAATTAAAAGATGTAAAAGTAGATGATAAAGAATTTGTAAGAATTGAAGCAATGATTTCTTCTATGACAAAAGAAGAAAGAAGAAATCCAAAACTGCTAAATGGAAATAGACGTTTAAGAATCGCTAAAGGAAGTGGAACTTCAGTTCAAGAAATAAACAAGTTTATGAAATCTTTTGAAATGACTCAAAAAATGATGAGACAAATGAAAGACAGCAAAAATATGAAAAAGATGATGAAGGGGATTAATCCAGCAGATTTGAAAAACATGCTTAAATAGTCGGAAAATAATTACAATTTTTGCTGTGTCAAATTTTATTTAAAACGCGGTTACATACAAAAAGTATGCGCCCTTGCCTTTTAAATAAAATTTTCCTTGCTAAAATTTAATTCTTTTCCAACTAAAATATATAATAATTTTGATATTAAATTTAAATATATATTTTAAGAATTGTTATGTACCATTAATAATAATTCTTAGCAAAATTTTCAGGAGGTGAATGTAATGGTAAAAATAAGATTACAAAGACAAGGTGCTAAAAAGGCTCCATTCTACCATATAGTAGTTGCAGATTCTAGAAGCCCAAGAGATGGAAAGATAATTGAAAAAATAGGAACATACAATCCTATGACAGAGCCATCTACAATCGTTTTAGATAAAGAAAAGGTAGAAAAATGGATAAAGAATGGTGCTAAGCCTACAGATACGGTTAAGCAATTGATCGAAAAAGCCAACTAAAATTCAAAATAATCGCCATTTGGCGTTGTTGCATTTCATTTTAAATTCAATCAACGTGCACAAAGCACGCCTCATGAATTTAAAACTCATGCGCCTAGCCAAATAACAATTCTTTTGAATTTTAAAACATAGAAGAAAGATATAGCACTAAGAAAGGAATTGGTTATGAAACAAGTTTTAGAAACAATTATAAAAAACATAGTTGAAGACCAAGATGCTGTTTCTATAAATGAAAAAGAAGAAGCAGGTAAAATCACTTTTGAAGTTAAAGTTGCAGAAAGCGATATGGGAAGAGTAATTGGTAGACAAGGTAAGATTGCAAACTCAATCCGTACAGTTATGAAGGCTTTAGGTTCAAGGGATAAAAGGAAGGTAACCATAGAATTTATGGAATAATTTTGAAAATAATCGCCATTTGGCATTGGTGCATTTCATTTTAAATTCAATCAACGTGCACAAAGCACGCCTCATGAATTTAAAACTCATGCGCCTAGCCAAATAACAATTCTTTTCAAAATTAAAAAATGAAGTAGCAATACTCGTTTCTTTAAAGAATTTAGAGGGGAGTAAGGATGAAACAAAGTTTTTTTGAAATAGGTCAAATTGTAAATACATTTGGTATTAAGGGTTTTGTTAAGATAAATCCATTTACAGATGATTTGGAGAGATTTGAAGAACTAAAAAGTGTATTTGTTGTAAAAAACAAAGAACTTATAGAGATGCAAATTGAAGAAGTTAAATATCATAAACATTTAGTTTTAGTTAAATTTAAAGGTATTGAAGATATTAATATGGCAGAGAAATATAAAGGATGCTATATTAAAATAAAAAGGGAGAATGCTAGAAAGCTTCCAGAAGATACATACTTTATAGCTGATTTGATTGGAATTAAAGTATATGACGAAGATGGAAATTTACTTGGAAAAGTAGATGATATATATAATAACAAAAGTACTGATATTTATGTAATAAAAGATGACCTAGGAAAACAAATATTATTACCTTCTACAAAAGAAGTAATTAAGCAGATTGATGTAGATGAAGAAAGAATGGTAGTTCATTTAATTGATGGACTGGTTTAATTGGAGGAAAGATGAAATTTGATGTGCTTACACTTTTTCCAGAAATGTTTAAATCATTGGATGAAAGCATTATTGGAAGAGCAGTAGAAAAAGGACTAATAGAAATTAATTTAATAAATATTAGAGATTTTTCAAAGAATAAACACAAAAAAGTTGATGACACTCCATATGGTGGAGGGGCAGGAATGGTGCTTATGCCAGATGTTGTATATGATGCATATTCATCTGTAAAAGACGAGAATGCAAAAGTTATATACCTATCTCCACAAGGAAAAGTGCTAAATCAAAATAAAGTTAAAGAACTATCAAAAGAAAATCATTTAATATTGCTTTGTGGACATTACGAGGGAATAGACCAAAGAGTTCTTGATGAGATTGTAGATGAGGAAATTTCTATTGGAGACTATGTATTAACAGGAGGAGAGTTACCAGCAATGGTGCTTATTGACTCAGTTAGTAGATATGTTGAAGGAGTATTAAGTGAGGATTCTACAAAAGAAGAGTCATTTAGTAACAACTTGTTAGAATATCCACAATATACAAGACCAGAAGAATTTAGAGGGAAGAGAGTGCCAGAGGTTTTATTATCTGGACATCATGAGAATATAAAAAAGTGGCGAGAACAAAAATCGCTAGAGATTACAAAAATAAAAAGACCAGATTTATTAAAATAAGAAAGGAGGATATCAAAATGGATATCATAAAATCAATAGAACATGGACAATTGAAAAATAAGATACCTGAACTTAAAATTGGTGATACAGTAAGAGTACATCAAAGAATTAAGGAAGGAAACAGAGAGAGAATCCAAGTATTTGAAGGAATTATAATTAAGAAACAAGGTGGAGGTGTAAACGCTACATTTACTGTAAGAAAAATAGCTTATGGTGTAGGTGTTGAAAAAACATTCTTAGTACATTCTCCATTAGTAGAGAAAGTAGAAGTAGTTAGAGTAGGTAAAGCAAGACGTGCTAAACTATACTATCTAAGAGATAGAATAGGTAAAGCCGCTAGAACTAAGGAAGATACAGGTGCAAGAATTGAAAATAGAGAAATTACTATAAAAGAAGAAATGACAGAAGAGCCTGTAAGCGAAGAGGCTGAAACACCTGTAGAGGCTGCTCCAGAAGAAGCACCAGCAGTAGAGACAGAAGCTCCAGTTGTAGAAGAAGTTGTTGATACAGTTAAAGAAGAAACTGTAGAGACAGTAAAAGAAGAGCCTGTTAAAGAAGAAAAAAAGAAAGATGAATAAGAAATCGTTATCTTATCAAAAGTAAAACTTTAGATAGGATAAAATGAAACCGGACAAGAGAAATATCTCTGTCCGGTTTTTTAGAAGTGTTTTTTATGAAGCTTTTCTCATCAAGTAAAGAATAATCGCACATCCGGCTATCAATAGTATAGTTCCGATAACTTGGTTGATTAATTCGACTACGATTGTGCCTAAAATGACACAAACACATGCTGCCAATAATAAAGTCTTCATCAAAAAGCCCCCCTAAATAAATTCTACAAAAGTGGATTCTTACAAAGACAATTGTAGCATAAATTATTGGCAAAGTAAAGAAAATATTTTTCAAAATTACTCTATTAAGTAAATTGCTTTAACAGAGTAATTTTGAAATTTATAAACTTTCTATTTGTTCTTTACTTAAGCCTGTGATTTCGACTATTGCATCTACATTTATTCTGTTATCTTTCATTTTTTTAGCAATTTCTATGCTTTTTTCTTCCTTACCTTTTTCAAGTCCATTCGCATAGCCGTTTCTCTGTACCTATTTCTTGACCTCTTCTAAAAATTGCCTTTTCGTCCATTATAGCTTTTTGGCGTAATTCTGCTATTCTGCGCAATTTATCATCTTGACTTATTTTGTTTAACTTATCTCCAGCTTCTTTTAATTTTTTGTTTGTTTTCATAATATTTTTCACCCTTTCAGATTCAGGATTATCCAAAAAATATAACCAGCTTAACAATTCTTTGTCCTCTGTACTAGCTACATTTATCTTAGACATTATTATTATATGAAACTCAAACTTCTCTGTCAAGATAATTTTTCGATGTTTTTCTTCAATAATTTTCCAACTTGTATGTAATTCGAGGTCTTTCTCTGGCAAAACATCATAATCTGTAATAAGCACAACAACAGTTCTTGCTAAATTTGCATAATCTTCACCTGATTGTATGCCTCTAGTATAGAGCCTACCCCAGTAATACAACATCCTTTCAATAATATTTGCTCTGTCTACTATTTGCAACTCTATATTGCAACTGTCTGTGCCATTAATCTTAGCCAAAATATCAAGAATTCCTAATTTATCATCTTTGAACTCTCTTCGCAAAATAGGATTTTGATTAAGGTCAATTTCCTCAATATTTTGTTTCAAAATAGCTTCTAATAAAGAAGTAGTGATATCCTCACTTCCAATTTCACCAAATAATGCTTGAAAAACAACATCAACTTTTGGTGAAAGAATAGAATTATTTTCTTCCATATTTTCACGACCTTTCGAACAAATTAATAATTAAAGTACATATTATTTAATTCTAAAATGGAATAAAAGACGAAACAATTGTAATACAGGGTAAAATAAGAAAATTAGAATAAAAAATATGTGAAAGAATTTAAATAGAATTCAAAAAATAGAAGAATATTTTGAAAGAAATATAAAAATTCTCTTTAATTATCAAAGAAAATATAACATGGTATAAAACGAAAGTCAAGAAAAAGTCGTCGACAAAGTTCGACAAAGTGGCTTAAAACTAACTTATTTCAAGGATTATAACAAAAGAAAAGACCAAAATTTATTATGAATATTATAAAAATTAAAAAAGTACTTGTCAAAAACACACTAATAGTGTAGAATAAAGTTGCGCTGGAAGTATAAAACGACAAAGTACTAAAATAATGACAAAAAGTGTGAAGTCTATTGGAGCAAGGCAATAGAGACATAGTGTCTATATTTTAGTATTTTAGAGTTTTGGATAAAGTGTAAAAATTAAATCAAAGGAGAAAGTTTGTTATGAGTAAGAATATGTATAAAAAAATTAAAAAAGGATAGACTAAAAGCAAAGTAAAATAAGAACTTACGTTAAAAAGCACATTAGATAAAAATAAAAAGAGAGGAAGGATGAAAGTATGTTAAAAAATAAAGGAGAACAAGGTATAACTCTTGTGGCACTTGTAATAACTATAATTATAATAATCATATTAGCAACAGTAACAATCAACATGGCATTTGGAGATAATGGACTAATAACGCAGGCACAAAAAGCAAAAGATATGACAGCAAATTCAATAGCAGCAGAGCAAGAAGGAATGAATAGTGTTTTAAGTGAGTACTTAAATGTGATAGCAGAAGATAGTGGAACAAAAGTATAGGAAGGAATAGTAATAGAAGATAATACAGAAAATCATAATCAATTTGTGTGGATACCAGTAGGGGAGTATAATGTAACGCAGACAATAGAAGCAATAACAGATACAGATGTGCAAGATGGAAAATTAATAAATGAATTAACAAGAAGGCAGTGGGCTACTACTGCAAATACGGTACAAGTGCCAGCTCCAATAACTGACGACGAAGTTGCAGATGGAAATGGTGGAGAAATTTATTATGGAGAAGGAGCTACACAAGATAAGGATGGAAGTCCAATAACTCCAGTAGAAACAAATATAGAAGCATTTAAAACAAGTGCAGCGACAAAAGGAGGATTTTATATAGGACGATATGAGCAAGGAACAGGAAATGTGTGTAAGGCTGGTGTAGATGCTTATGTAGATGTAACAAGAGACGAAGCAAAGACACAAGCAGAAGCAATGTATAGTGGAAATGCAGAAATAAAAGCAACAACAGAATTAATAAGTAGTTATGCATGGGATACAGCATTAAACTTTATATGTCA
>CAMOBD010000039.1 GCA_946578345.1 uncultured Clostridium sp. | reverse complement strand
TATATAGAAGATTACCAAAAAGAGGTTTTACAAATATCCATGCTAAAAACTATACAGAAGTAACTTTAACAATGCTTAATAAAGCTACAACAGATGAAGTTACAGCTGAAAGCTTAATAAATGATGGAATAATAAGTAAAGCTAATGACGGAATAGTAATACTTGCAACTGGAAAATTAGATAAAAAATTAACAGTTAAAGCTGTGAGATTTACTAAAGCTGCTAAAGAAAAAATAGAAGCTTTAGGAGGAAAGGCAGAGGTGATTTAGTTGTTTAAAACAATAAAAAATGCACTAAAAACACCGGATGTAAGAAAAAGATTACTATATACACTATTATTAATAGTAATTTTTAGATTGGGTTGTTATATAACTGTTCCAGGAGTTGACACATTTACATTAAATGAATATATGTCAAGTGCGAGCAATGGAATGGCATCACTTATAGATTTAATCTCTGGTGGTGCATTCTCAAGATTTTCTATTTTTGCAATGTCTATAAGCCCATATATTACAGCATCAATCGTAATTCAATTACTAGGAATGGTAATACCTTCATTAGAAAGATTAGCTAAAGAAGGTGGAGAAGAAGGCAGAAAGAAAATGAATAGATATACAAAAATTCTTACTGTTTTCTTAGCATTAATAGAAGGACTAGGAATTTACCTATCATATAGTTCATCAGGAATATTTATGGACACAAGCTTTATGACAGGATTTACAGTTGTTATATCACTAATGGCAGGAACTGCATTACTTATGTGGTTAGGTGATGAAATTACCAATAAAGGAATTGGCAATGGAATTTCAATAATTATATTTGTGGGTATTATTGCAGGACTTCCATCAGCAGTAACAACTATATGGAAATTAATTATGGAAAGTGGAACTTTCAGCACAACAGGATTACTAATAGCATTAGGAGTTATAATAGGTGCATTAATCCTAGTTGCAGCAGTTGTATTTGTACAACAAGCTGAAAGAAGAGTACCAGTACAATATTCAAAAAGAGTTGTAGGAAGAAAAATGGTAGGTGCTCAAAATACTCATATTCCATTAAAACTAGTTATGGCTGGTGTAATGCCAATAATATTTGCATCATCATTCTTAACATTTCCAGCAATGATAATACAAATGTTTATACCAGATATAGCAAGTCAAACTGGATTTTGGGCTACAATATATAACTTCTCTATAGCATCATCAACATCAAGTGTTGGATGGGGATATACAATTGCAAACGCACTTGTATACTTGCTATTGATAGTAGGATTTACATTCTTCTATACATATGCAACATTCAATCCAGCAGAAGTTTCAAGCAATATAAAGAAAAATGGTGGATTCATACCAGGAATTAGAGCAGGAAAACCAACAACAGATTATTTATCATCAATAATCAGTAAATTAACTTGGTTTGGAGGTCTATACTTAGCAAGCATAGCTATTATACCTATGCTTGTAAGATTTATACCAAATGTAGATTTAGCATTTGGAGGAACTTCAATACTAATCGTTGTAGGTGTTGCATTAGAGACAATTAAACAATTAGAATCTTACTTAGTAATGAGACATTATAAAGGATTCTTAGAATAGAAATAAAGTAATCAGAGGATAAAATAGTATAATACTTTTTCCTCTGATAACTTGCGTAATATATAACAAAATTAAGTTAATGACGAGAATGGTGAATTTGTGACATACGAAATTTATCATACACACTAACTTTTTAGAAAGGATGAAAGTTAATGTACATAGTAATGCTAGGAGCTCCAGGAACCGGAAAGGGAACTATAGGAAAAATATTATCTCATGATTTAAACTTAGTACATGTTTCAACTGGAGACATATTTAGAGAACAAATAAATAAACAAACTGAATTGGGTAAAAAAATACAAAGTTACATAGAGAGTGGTAATTTAGTACCAGATGATGTAACTATTGAAACAGTGAAAACAAGACTATTAGAAAAAGATGTAGAAAATGGGGCAATTCTTGATGGATTTCCAAGAACTGAGGCACAAGCTGAAGCATTAAGAGATTTCTTGAAAGAGAATAAGCCTGGAGCAAAAAGAGTAGCTATAGAACTAGATGTTCCAGATGATGAAATTATAAAAAGAGTTGTAAATAGACTAATTTGTACAAATAAGTCTTGTGGAGCAATATATAATAAAGAAACAAAACCACCAAAACAAGAAGGTATTTGTGATATTTGTGGTAGTGAACTTAAAAAAAGAGATGATGACAATGTAGAGACTGTAACTAAAAGACTAGGAATATATCATCAAAACTCAAAAGACTTAATAAATTTTTATAGAAAAAACAATGCACTATATTCAATATATCCAAAAGAACTTGATATAGCAGTAAAAGATATTAAAAATTTTTTAGATGAGTATAAAAGGAAGTAAGAACATTGGTTACTATTAAATCAGAAAAAGAAATTAAATTAATGAAAGAGGCATGTAGAATTACAAGTCTAGTATATAAAGAAATAGAAAAGGTTATAAAACCTGGAATGTCTACAATGGAGCTTGATAAATTTGCAGATAAGATAATTAGAGAAAATGGGGGAATACCAGCACAAAAAGGATACCCAAGTGGACAAAAAGGAGTACCACCATTTCCTGCTACATTATGCATATCTATAAATGATGAAGTAATCCATGGTATACCATCTCAAAAGAAAATAATAAATGATGGAGATGTAGTAAGTATAGATTTAGTTGTATACAAAGACGGATTCCATGGAGATGCAGCAAGAACATTTTTAGTTGGAAATGTTTCTGAAGAAGCAAAAAGACTAGTAGACATTACAAAACAGGCTTTTTTCGAAGGAATTAAATATGCTGTTAAAGGCAATAGAATAGGAGATATCTCACATGCAATAGGAGAGTTTGTAGAAAAAAATGGGTATAATGTAGTAAGAGAATTCCAAGGACATGGCATTGGAAGAGAAATGCATGAGGATCCAGGTATACCAAACTACGGAAAAGCAGGAAGAGGTATTAGACTAGAACCAGGCATGACACTTGCAGTAGAGCCAATGGTTATAGCTGGAAATAGAGATATTTACGAAGACTATGATGGCTGGACTATTCTAACAGATGATGGAAGTTTGTCAGCACATTATGAAAATACAATTTTAATTACAGAAAAAGAGCCAGAAATCTTGACATTAGTTTAATTTTGTTATATACTATATAGGTATTTATTGTAAAATACTATAACTGACTAAAAATGGAGGTTAACATGTCAAAAGAAGATGTTATAGAAGTAGAAGGTACAGTAGTTGAAGCTTTACCTAATACAACATTCAAAGTAGAACTTGAAAATGGACATCAAATTTTAGCTCATATCTCAGGAAAATTAAGAATGAATTATATAAAAATTCTTCCAGGAGATAAAGTAAAAGTAGAATTATCACCATATGATTTAAATCGTGGTAGAATTACTTGGAGGGCTAAATAGAAAAATTTATATTGATATTTTACAACTATAGTTATAAATTAATAACTATAGTTGAGACGTTGCTAAATATAATGCTAATAGAAGAGGTGAAAAAAATGAAAGTAAGACCATCAGTAAAGAAAATTTGCGAAAAATGCAAAGTCATAAAAAGAAAAGGTGTAATTAGAGTTATTTGCGAAAACCCTAAACACAAACAAAGACAAGGATAGTCACAAAATTGTTTATAACACAAATCTAGTGAATAGCGGCTGTAACTGAAAGAAAAAATTGGTTTTATGATTTCATAAGAAATTATAGACTAAACAAATATATGTCTTTCAGTTATAAAATCTAGTTTGTGTTTAATATATTGTTTGAAAACATATTAAAGATTGGTTAGCAACCAATGCATTTCACCTTTAATAAAGTCCAAACAAACATAAATAATGAAAATAAAAAACAAAGTGGAGGTGCTAGAAAAATATGGCTCGTATAGCAGGAGTTGATTTACCTAGAGAAAAAAGAGTTGAGATTGGATTAACATACATATATGGTATTGGTTTAACAAGCTCACAAAAAATATTAAAAGCAGCAAATGTGAATCCAGATACAAGAGTTAAAGATTTAACAGATGACCAAGTACAAGCAATAAGAAAAGCTATGGACGGTTATAAAGTAGAAGGAGACTTACGCAGAGAAGTTGCTTTAAATATCAAGAGACTTACAGAAATAGGATGCTACAGAGGATTAAGACATAGAAGAGGATTACCTGTAAGAGGACAAAGAACAAAAACTAATGCTCGTACTAGAAAAGGTCCTAGGAAGTTGGTTAGCAAGAGCAAAAAATAAAACAAATTCGAATGATAAGCATCGTCTAACTTCGTTAGTCTTCGCATAATTTTTTTTCGACATACAACTCGTATAGTCTCAAAAAAATTAGCTCGACTGCCTTGTTATACTCGCTTCTAATTCGAATTTGAGTAAAGCAAATTATAAGCGTATAAAATTTTAGCTAGCTTTCCTAGCACTACTCGCTTTTGATTTGTTTTAAAAAAAGTAATTCATGAATGATTGAAAAAGGAGGAAATACTAAAATGGCTAAGAATGTAACAAAAAAAGTAACTAGAAGAAGAGACAGAAAAAACATTGAAAAAGGTATGGCTCATATTCATTCTAGTTTTAACAATACAATAGTTACAATAACAGATACTCAAGGTAATGCATTATCTTGGGCAAGTGCCGGAGAACTTGGATTTAAAGGCTCAAAAAAGAGCACACCATTTGCAGCTGGAGAAGCAGCAGAAACAGCAGCTAAAGCAGCAATGGAACATGGACTAAAATCAGTAGAAGTTTATGTTAAAGGGCCAGGTTCAGGACGTGAAGCAGCTATTAGGTCATTACAATCAGCAGGATTAGAGATAAGCAGCATCAAAGATGTAACTCCAATACCACATAATGGTTGTAGACCACCAAAAAGAAGAAGAGTATAATTTAAAATATTAACAGGAGAACATTTTTATAGAAGGTAATCACTAAATCATAAGGGGAGGGGACATACCTCGAGCCGAATGAGAAGTGACCTAAAGTAAGAGGTGTGTCCCCTGACAAAAATCAAGGAAGGTGAAAATAAAAAATGGCAAGATATAAAGATGAACAATGCCGTATTTGCCGTAGAGAAGGACAAAAATTGTTTTTAAAAGGTTCAAGATGTTATACAGACAAATGTAGCATATCTAGAAGAAATTATGCACCAGGACAAAATGGTCAAAAGAAGAAAAAACTTTCTGAATATGGTACACAGTTAAGAGAAAAACAAAAAACAAAAGCTTACTATGGAGTAAGTGAAAAACAATTTAGAAAATACTTTGACATGGCTTCAAATACAAAAGGCATTACAGGTGAAGTATTACTTCAAATATTAGAAAGTAGATTAGATAATGTTGTATATAGACTTGGATTCGGAAGTTCAAGAGCACAAGCAAGAATGCTTGTAACACATGGAGCTTTTGAAGTAAATGGACACAAAGTTGATATACCATCATATTTAGTAAAAGCAGGAGATGTAATTGCTGTAAGAGAAATTAGAAAAGATAACAAAGCTATTCAAGCAAATGTTGAAGAAAATGCAGCAAGACCAGTTCCAGCATGGCTTGAAAAAGATGTAGAAAAATTAAGTGGTAAAGTTGTAAGATTAGCAGCTAGAGAAGATGTTGACTTACCAGTAGAAGAACACTTAATAGTAGAGCTTTACTCTAAATAATAGCTAGAAGTTAGAACACAAAATTTAGAAATTAATATATATGAATTTCTAAAGAAAATAAAAGATGAAGTAGGGAAAAAAGGTTTAAAAATTGTGGAAAACTAAGCAAAATTAAAGAATAAAATTTAAACCACAAACCTCTAACTTCTAAATTGGGAGGTAAAAATGATAGAATTTGAAAGACCAAATATTAAATGCTTAGAAATTGACAATGATAGTAACTATGCAAAATTTGTATGTGAACCATTGGAAAGAGGATATGGTATAACAATTGGAAATTCACTAAGAAGAATATTACTATCTTCACTTCCTGGAAGTGCTATTACAAGCGTAAAAATAGATGGAGTTCTACATGAATTTTCTACAATACCAAATGTAGTAGAAGATGTTCCAGAGATAGTTATTAATTTAAAAAACGTAAGATTAAAACTAGATCAAAACGAAGAAAAAACATTAAGAATTGATGCAAAAGGACCAGGAGAAGTAAAAGCTGGTGATATAATCACAGATGGAACAGTAGAAATACTAAACCCAGACTTACATATAGCAACAGTTTCTGAAGGTGGAACATTAAAAATGGAATTAACAGCTGATATGGGTAGAGGATATAACAATGCTGAAAAGAACAAAAAGCCAGACCAAGCAATTGGTGTACTTCCAATAGATTCAATTTACACACCAGTAAAGAAAGTAAATTATTCTGTTGAAAATACAAGAGTTGGACAAAGAGTTGATTATGATAAATTAACTATAGAAGTATGGACAGATGGAAGTCTAAAACCATACGAAGCTTTAAGCTTAGCAGCAAAAGTTATGACAAGTCATTTAGACCTATTCATAGACTTATCAGAAGCAGCTAAAAATACTCAAGTAATGGTCGAAAAAGAAGAGAACAAGAAAGAAAGAGTTCTTGAAATGTCAATCGAAGACCTAGAATTATCTGTAAGATCATTCAACTGTTTGAAGAGAGCAAACATTGCTACAGTTGAAGACTTAACAAATAAATCAGAAGCAGATATGATGAAAGTTAGAAACTTAGGTAAAAAATCATTAGATGAAGTTACTAACAAATTACATGCTTTAGGTTTAGACTTTAGACAAGAAGAAGAATAAGTAGAGGAGGGAATACGAAGTGGCAACTAATAGAAAATTAGGTAAAACAACAGATATTAGATTAGCAATGCTTAGAACACAAGTTACTGATTTAATATTACATGGTAAAATAGAGACAACAGAAGCTAGAGCAAAAGAAGTAAAAGCCATAGCTGATAGCTTAATTTCCTTAGCAGTTAAAGAAAAAGATAACTTTGAAGAAGTAGAAGTAAAAGTATCAAGAGCAAAATTAGACGCTAAAGGAAATAAAGAAACAGAACTTGTAAAAAGCAAAAATGGTAAAGAATATCTAAAAGTAGTTAGAGAAGAAACTACTGAAAAAAGACAAAAAGATATGCCATCAAGACTAAATGCAAGAAGAAAAATGATGAAAACATTAAACAAAGTAAAAGACGCAGACGGAAAAAATATAGACTTAACTGCAAAACTATTTAATGAAATAGCTCCTAAATATGAAGGAAGAGTTGGAGGATACACAAGAATCCTAAAACTTGGACAAAGAAGAGGAGACGCAGCAGAAATGGTTATATTACAATTAGTTTAGTGAGAAATTAGGGACAGTCCCTGATTTCCCATTTATGAGAAAATGGGGACAGGTCTTAACGAATATGTGAGATGAATGAAAAAATGCTACCAAATAAGGTAGTATTTTTTTGTCACAAAGGGGACAGGCCATTTTGTGACAAAAAAATTCTTAATACATAAAATATATTAAGAATTTTTTTAGTGGGGTAATAAGTACAGCACTAGAAACGGAGGCTTACTATGTGGGACTTTATAATAAATGGCATATTTTGGATACTTGCATTATATGGCTTATTTGAGATTATAAAAAATATTATATATATTTGTACATATACAAACCTAAAGTCAGATGGCATATATATAATTATTGCTACTAAAAATCAGGAAAATAAAATAGAAGGTTTCTTACGTACAATACTCTTTAGAATAATGTATGGAAAAGAAGAATGTGTAAAAGATGTTATTGTAACAGATTTAAACTCAACAGATGATACAATGAAAATACTAAATAAATTGAGCAAGGACTATGATGGGATAAAAGTAGTAAATTGGAAAGAATGCAAAGAAGTAATAGATAGTATAAAAGAGGCTAGTTGAAAAAATAATGAAAAAATTATGTAAAACTATTGATTTCGTAAATAAAATGAAGTATAATGAATATACTAATAACGATAAAGCATTTTATCAAATAAACTAGGCTGCACAAGCCTTTGATTAACGTCATGAACAAGTGCAATTTAAACATTAGGTTAGATATGAGCCTTTAGAATGTAAATTCTATAAACGAATATCCTATTAAACATTAGGTTAGAAACGAGCCTTTAGATAACTATAAACGAGTTTCCGAAAAAAAATAGTGGGGGTACCGAAAAAGGTATCTCCATTTTTAGTATATTAAGAATGGAGGGAAAATGAAAAAAACAAAGAAAATTAAATTAGAAAAATTAAACTTTTATGTTATAGATGAGAATTATATCACATATTTACGTCAGTTTGATAAGCATATAGCTTATAATAAAAATCAAATGCGACCATATATAGGGGTCATAGTTATTGTAGATAATCATTATTATTTTGCTCCTTTATTTTCTCCAAAACCAAAACATAAAACTTATAAAGACAATTTAACATTTTTTAAAATCGTAAATGCTAAAACAAAAAATAATTTAGGAATAATTAGATTCTCAGATATGATACCAGTCCCGCGCGAATGCGTCTATTTATTGGATATTAAAAATAAAAGTTATGGATATAAAAGATTACTTTCAGAACAGTATTCTTATATAAATAAAACTGAAAACAAGAAAAAAATCATAGAAAAGGCAAATAGACTTTATACTATAGTGACGAAATCGGATAAAAGTAAGACTGCAAAATTTTATAAAGCTCTAAGTTGTAACTTTAAATTATTAGAAGAAAAGAGTTTAAAATATAAAATATAATAAAAATTTATAAAAGTTAAAGTGAAAATTGCGGGCTTGCAACTCCTTATAAACTATGATATAATTTCAAAACAGACAGATAAATAGCTGAAAACGGCAAGATTTGTCAAAAAAATAGCAAAAATGTCGCAATAAGGCCTGTCCCTAAAACGACAAAAAAGAAGGTAATGAATTGGAACTACAAGGCGAAATTATAGAAATTATATATAAAAATGATATAAATAGTTACTGCATAGCTGTGCTAAAATTAGATAAAGAGAGCAGGGCAATTGCAACAGAATTAAATGATGAAACTACAATAGTAGGGTATCTACCTTTTGTAAATATAGGGGATACCCTTAAAGTTGTAGGAAAAGTTGTGGAACATCAAGAGTATGGCAAGCAGTTCAAAGTAGATACTTTTGAAAAGAGCATGCCTCAGACTACTAAAGCGTTAGAGAGATATTTAGCTAATTGTGGTATAAAAGGTATTGGACCTGCTACAGCTAAGCACATTGTAGAAATGTTTGGAGAAGATACAATTAATGTGTTTAAGTTTGAGCCTACTAAATTAGCACAAGTAAAAGGTATTACCAAGGATAAAGCTATTGAAATTGCTAATACTTTTATAGAAAACTGGGAGGTATGGCAGTTAGTTGGATTCTTAGATAAGTTTGGTATTGGGCCTCAAAGTGCAGAAAAGATATATAAGGCACTTGGAGCAAATGCGATAGAAGAAATAAATTCTAACCCATACATATTAATTGATTTAGTAAACAAGGTTAATTTTGAGCAAATAGACAAGATGGCTTTAAGATTGGGGATTGAGTATAATAATGAAAAGCGTATAAGAAGTGGAATAAAACATGCGTTAATACTTATGACATTTAATGGCCATTGCTGTACTAGATACGAAAGCTTAATTGATTATGTGCAAAAACTTTTAGGTGTTAGTGAAAATGAAGTAGAAGAGTGCCTAATTAATATGAAAGCAAAAGAAGATATAGTACTTGAAGAAAGAGATGAAGAGGAATGGGTGTATCTATATCCATATTATAGAGCTGAAGAAGAAGTGGCAAGAAGATTAATCGATTTAGATACATACAAAAATGTAAAGAAGATAGACAAGTTTGATAAAGAATTAGAAATGTTTGAGAAAAAGTCAAATATTGATTTATCTGAGAAACAAAAAGAAGCAATAAAAGCAATAAATGATAACAATGTTTGTGTTATTACAGGTGGACCTGGTACAGGAAAAACTACTATTATAAAAACAATTATAGATATATTCAAATATAATGAAATGAAACCGGTACTTTGTGCTCCAACAGGTAGAGCAGCCAAGAAGATGACAGAGGCTACAGGAGAAGAGGCAAAAACATTGCATAGGTTATTAGAAATAGGAAAGCTTTCAGATGAAAATCCAAGCATGTATAAAGAGGTATCTGTTGCACCAATAGATGGAGATATAGTAATTGTAGATGAGATGTCTATGGTAGATTTGTTTTTGATGAATTATCTATGCAAGGCATTATACAAAGGTACAAAATTAGTATTAGTAGGAGATATAGACCAGCTTCCATCAGTTGGACCAGGAAATGTGTTAAAAGATATAATTGAATCTGAAGAGATTACTACAATTACATTAAATAAGATTTTCAGACAAGCTGCAAAGAGTAAAATTATTGTAAATGCTCATAGAGTAAACGAGGGAATAGGATTTATAACTAAGCAAGAGATAGAAGATGGTGTAAATGCAGATGAGTATATAGATGATGACTTCTTCTTTGTAGATGAGAGAAACAAAGAAAAGATTTTGTACAATATAATTACTCTAAGTGGAGAAAGATTAAAAAACTATGGAGACTATGATTTCTTCAAAAACATACAAGTTATAACTCCAACTAAAAAAGGAGAACTTGGTACGAAAGAACTGAATAAAATTTTACAGCAGACAATAAATCCATCAATGGAAACAAAAAAAGAAAGAAAATTTGGAGATAGCATTTTTAGAGAAGGCGACAGAATAATGCAAATCAAAAACAACTATGATATTTACTGGGAAAAGAAAGAACCAAGATTTGAGTATGGAAGCGGAGTATTCAATGGAGAGTTTGGAACGATTTGCAATATTGATGAAGAAAGCAAGCAAGTAAAAATAAAATTTGATGATGATAAAGAAGTATGGTATCAATTTGCTGAACTTGACCAAATAGAGCATGCATATGCAATAACAGTACATAAGGCACAAGGTAGTGAATTCGATGTAGTACTAATGCCAATATCTCAAACAGCACCAATGCTACTCACAAGAAATTTATTATACACAGGAATGACAAGAGCAAGAAAGCTATTAATTATAATTGGAAACAAAAACATAATAGATTTTATGATAAACAATGCAGACAATAAAAAAAGAAACACTGGCTTAGCATTTAAATTGCGAAGTGGAATTTAGGGACAGGTTTTAAATTCCATAAAAATGGAAAATTGGGACAGGTCTTAAATTTTATGAATTTATTTTTTAAGAGCAATAGATAAAATACAAATTCGGGGGAAAAGAAAAGGAGGTACGGAAATGTACTTTATTAATAAAACCCTCGAATACATTTTTCTGCCTAGTTGTGGCGTTTGCGGAAAATTAGGTGAAGGATATTTGTGTGCAAAATGTGGAAAAGAGCTTGAAAATTACGAGATTTGTGCTAGAGAGTTGCTATGTGGGCTTCAAACGTATAATAAAGTTGAAATACAAGATACGAGAAATAATATTAGCAAAATAGAGAAGTTCCATGTACTAAAGTATAAAGATTTAGTAAGAAAACTAATAATTCAATATAAATTTAATGATAAATCATATTTATATAAAACTTTTTGTGAATTTATTGTAAAAAATAAAAAAGCTTTTGATTTTATAAAAAGTTATGATATAATTATTCCAGTTCCAATACACAAAAAGAGAATGAAGGAAAGAGGTTACAATCAAAGTGAGCTGATAGCAAAAGAATTGGCTAGAATATCACAGATTAAATGCTACACAGATATTCTAATAAAGACGAAGAATAACAAAACTCAAAGTACTTTAAGTGGAGACTTGCGAAAAGAAAATACAAAAAATGTATATAAATTGATAAATCAAGAAAAAATAAAAAATAAAAAAGTTTTATTACTTGATGATATATATACAACTGGGGCAACAGCTCAAGAATGTATAAAAGAATTAAAAAAAGCAAATGTCAAAAAGATAGGTGTTATGACACTGGCAAAGGACTGATATAGTATTCTTAAATAATATAAGAAAATTTAACTTTAATAAATTTAATATGGTATGTGCAATAAGTAAATGTAAAAAATTAAATAGAAGTGGTCTAAATGTCCAAGAATTTGGACAAAAGGGACAGGTTTTAGTTTAAATAAGATATTTGATGGACTGTCCCAAAGTGTCAAAAAAATTTGACAAAAGGCAGTAGTCCCTAAGCGTAAAAAGGAGGAGAAAACAAGATGGAAGATTTAGTTGAAAGTATATTAGATTATATAAGATCAGATTACACAGATTATGCGATTATGCTTAATGGTGAATGGGGAAGCGGTAAAACATATTTCTGGAATAATAAAATAAAGCCTAAAATAGAGTCAATGCAACTTAATGGAAAGAGATATACTGCGATATATATGTCGTTATATGGTATTTCAAACTTAGAAGAAATTAGCAAGAAAATCTTTATTGAGACAACACAGCTTATGGATAAAAACCTAAAAAAGTTTATGGATGCTAGTGGTGTCACAAGTATACCAGAGTATGCTAAAACAGGATTAGATATGGCTAATTTCTTTGGAGTTACACAAAATGGAGATAGAATTGACTATGGACAGTTTTTCTCTACAGATGACAAGGTGCTATGCTTTGACGACTTAGAGAGAGCTAATGTTGATGTTATAGATATTTTAGGTTATATCAATAACTTTGTTGAGCATGACCACATTAAAACAATTATTATCTGTAATGAAAAGGAGCTTTCTACAAAATTAAAGAATAGCAACCTAGAGATGAAGACTTTTATTGCAACATATTTGCTAGATAAAGAAAACAAGCTTAATATAAAAACAGATAAGCCAATGGTTGAAAGAATCCGTGATACTATAGAATATGTTTTTGATAAGGCAAATGATTATGAAAGAATAAAGGAAAAGCTTATTGGAGAGACATTTGAGTACGCTCCTGAGTTTAACTATATAATCAATGGATTGCTAATGAGATATGAAAATTGCCCAGATTTAATTAGATTTTTGAGAGAAAATACAAATCTTATTATATCTACATTTAATAAGAGTGGTACTAGAAACTTAAGAATTTTGAAACACTCATTAACAAACTTCAAAAAAATATTTGACATGGTGAATAAATCATATCCAAATACAAATCATAGAGTTTTGCAAACAATGCTTATATTTACAATAGCTATATCTTTTGAAATTAAAGCAGGTAAAATCACAAAAGATAAGTTTGTAAATATCAATGATAATGAAGAATACAAAGCAATACTTGTTTCTTCAAGAGTGTTCATGGATAATAGACAATTCTATATTAAAGAGTTCGATAATAATTACTACTACAATTTCAAAGCAGAATATAGATTTTTCAAATTCATAGAAATGTATGTACGTACACGTATTTTTGACATGAAAATCTTCAAAAGAGATATGGAAGCTATAATAAATACAGTTGATACAGACAAATTGCCAGGATACAAGAGATTACTTACAGAAGAGTATTGGAAAATTTCTGATGACCAATTTGGAGGAGTAGTATCAGAAGTGATAGAAGATGTAAAAAATGGAAACATAGAGCTTATAAATGTAGTAAAACTTTTCGCATATTTTGCACATTTTGTAAGAAAAGGACTTATTGATTATGATATGAAAACAATAAAAAGTGTTTTCTTAAATGGAATGAATGTATCTTCTTTAAATTCAAGCTATTGCCCAAATGTTGAGGAAGAACTTGCAAGCCTAGCAATAGAAGAAGATAAATCAGAAGATATGGAAGAAATTTTGCAACACTTCAACAATATAAATGCACAACTTGAAGATAAAATGTATAGAGAAAAAGCAGATGAAATATTCAAATATATTCCAATGAAAATGGAACAATTCTATGATAGATTTGATAAGGAATGCATGACAGTACCAATCTTTAAGTATTATGATGTATTCCAAATGTTCCAAAGAATCTCATGTGCAAGTAATGAAGATATAGTAACAATAAAAGAAAAATTACTAGACAGAGCAAAACAATATGGTGACATATTACAAGACGAATTACCAAATTTGAAAAAATTAAAACAAGTTATGGATGACTACATCGATGGAAAAGAGCCAACAATAAAAATGGTTATTTTGCAAGAATTTGCAGACGAACTTGGAAATGTTATAAGAGAATACAATAAAAAAGCACAACCCGAAGAGCCAACACTTGAATCTGAAATGGCATAATTGAAACAAAGGGGACGGAGCATTTGTTTCAAAAATGAAACATTGGGGGACATACCTAAATAAAAATATTATAAAATAATTGATAGGTGTGTCCCTTTTGTTGCAAAATTGAAACAAATGCTCCGTCCCCTTTGTTTCAGTTTCAAAAAAAATTCAAAAATATGTATAAAATTTTCCTCTTTTGAAATAATAAGAATAGACATAAAATTTAAAAGGAGGAAAATTATGAAAGCAACTGGAGTTGTTAGAAGGATAGATGATTTAGGTAGAGTTGTTATACCAAAAGAAATACGTAAGACATTAAGGATAAAAGAGCGGAGACCCTTTAGAGATTTTTACAGATAGAGAAGGAGAAGTTATTCTAAAAAAATATTCTCCTATAGGTGAACTTTCTGAATTTGCAACAGAATATGCAGAGACTCTTGCAAAAACCACAGGTCATATTGCATGTATAACTGATAAAGATACAGTTATTGCTGTGTCTGGAGGCTCAAAAAAAGAATTTTTAGAGCAAGGAATAAGTGATGAATTAGAGAAGATTATGGAAGACAAAGAAAAATATACTAGCAAAGAAAATAATGATATAGCTGTTCCAATTACTAAAAATGACAACAAGGAAAGAAGATTTAATTCTCAAGTAGTGTATCCAATTATTTCTGATGGAGATACAATTGGTAGTGTAATACTTTGGGCAAAGGACAAAGGTACAAAAATGACTGAAGTTGAGCAAAAAGTAGTTCAATCAGCTGCTAGTTTTTTAGGTAGTCAAATGGAAATATAATCTAAAAATATAATAAAATCTCTAACAGAGAGATAGAATTAATGAGGTGTTATAATTAATAGTAAGTGCACTGTAATATAATTGCAACAATATTGTAATAAATGTGTAACAAATTTGTAATGTAATTGTAATATTTCACCAAACACAGTCTACAAGCTAAGTACAGAATATGAAGAAACTAATGTACAAAAAAATACAGAAAAATTACTTGATTAATTTTAAAAAGTGTAGTATAAATATGGTAATAATTAATTATTAAAAGACCACGAAGGAGGAAATATAACTATGGAGAATCGTAATAATACCGGTAATTTACCAACAGAAGTAAGTCTTTGGACAAAAATAAGAAATTTTCTATTTCAAGACATGGAGCTTGAATTAACACCAAAGCAAGAAAAAGTTTTCCAAGAAGTGCATGATTTCTGGCATCAAGAAATAACAGGAGAAAAAGTTAAGAACTTCTTATTTAAAGAAATTGAAATCACTGGCGACGTTGAGTTATAAGATAATTGTGCGTTGACGAAAGCAAAGCTTTCGACGCACAGATGTGCAAATTGCTTTGCTAATTTGCACGGTCTAAAGAAAATTAACCTTGTTGTATACGCAAAATCTGCGATTTTGCTATACAATAATATAAAAATGCAATAGATTAAATTCTATTGCGTTTTTTTATAGTTAATATTACAAAAACATTACAATAATATTACAGTTATATTACATTTTTATAAAAGTATTGAAAATCAAATGCTAATAGTATAAAATAAAATTATGATACAAGAGTTTGAAAAATAATTGCGTTTTGGCGTTGTTAAACTTCTACTACAGAAAATACTTTGGCGTAGCACCAAGTACGCCTGCGGTTTTCTTGCTCGTTTGCCTAGCCAAAAGCACAATTCTTTTCCAAACTAGAAAACAATGCAAAAAATATAAATAGTGCGAAACAAAAGCAAGAAAGGAAGATGGCAAAATGATAAAAAATGTAACAAACAAAACCGTTGAGACTGTAAGAGAGAGAGAGAGAGAGAGAGAGTAAATTTAACAAAATTATGTTCTATTAATCATGCTCAAAAATTAAGTAAAAAATATATAAGAATTAGAGAGATAGGCTATGAGGATAGTGCAATGAGCTATGTGTGGTAGCCTATCCTTT
>CAMOBD010000038.1 GCA_946578345.1 uncultured Clostridium sp. | reverse complement strand
ATTTTGAGGGGCAAAAATAAAAAAATCAATTTCCCCGAAAAAACTTGACACTATCGATTAAAGATATTAATTTGACAATATTGTTTTTACATGGTAGTATTATTGTTGTAAAAAACAAGAATAACTCAATATGGTAAATAAAAATATGTTGGCGACATTGTTGCCAATTTGTTGCCACAATTTTAAAAAAGATAATTAGAATAATACAATAAATACTATATGTACTTTTTTATAAAGATTCTTAAAATCAAGAAACACTAATAGTATAGATAATATTGTAAATACTAATAATACTAAATTTTCCACTACTTGTGGTTCGGGAAAGAAATATAAGAACTGCTGTGGAAAGAATGTGTGAAATAAATACTTTTAGAGATTGATGAGGTAAAGATTTAGGTCTTTACCTCTTATAAAATAAAAGCTGTACAATATCATTGAAAAATCTAGAAAAACATGTTAAAATAATGCTAGGCAAATTTTATACGAGGAGGGATGATACAAGTAAACTCTAAACTATTGCTTTTAATTTGATAATTAAGGAGGCAATTTTAATGAGAAATGCAAATGAACTAATTAAGGAAGTAAGATGCAAACTGGAAGATATTGACAAAGGCTTTCTCCACATCAGTTCGACATTTCATAGTATTCTAATGGTTCTCAAGGATTCTCAAGGAAATTTGATTTGCTGGACTTATGGCGATGATTCGAAAAAGACTTTGCCACGTGTTTCTTATAAAGCAGCTTATATTATGGCGAGAGTTGCTAAAAAGCATGGAATAGAAACAATAGTTGTTCGGACTCAAGGACCAGGTTGTGGTAAAAAAATCGCAATAAGAAGCCTTATGTACTTGGGAATAAATATCGACATAATTAAGGATTGTACACCAATTATTCATCATGGCATATCTCTACCCAAAAAAGAGTTTCATGATTAATTAATCTATATCATTCAAACAACTTAATGCCAAATTTGGCGAATAAGTAATGTCATTAATAATGGCTAACAAACAAGCAATAAATATACTTGTAAAAGAGACAGTACCTGCTTGAAAGGGCAAGTACTATCTCTTTATTATTATATATCGAAATAAAAAGTAAAATTAATAAGCAAATCCAGAGTGAAACTATACCTAAAAATTGCGAAAAGCAGAAAATTATGTGTAAATATTATTTGTAAAGCAGGAAATTATGTGTAAAAAAATATATATAACTATGAAAAAATGTGTAATTTTTTTTAAAATATGTTATACTGTATATGGTGATAAGTTATGGACAGAAAAATATGGGAGATTTGAAATAGGAGTGACACGCTTCTTTGCTCAAGAAAGGGGAATGTTGATGAAGAAAAAGAGAATTATAAAATTATTAATATTTGTATTAGTAATTGCATTGCTAATAGCAATAAATGTACAATTTAATAAACTGAGATACGATGAAAAGGTAGTAAATGCATATTTAAGCTATAATAATGAGCAGAAAAAGTGTAAAGTAGCAGGGACTACAACGAATTATGTCTATCTAACAAGATTAAAAAATGTAGATGAAGCTATAGAGGGAGCGATTTGGAATGTTTTAGATAGTGATGGAAATCTTGTGACAACATTTGAAACAAATGAAACAGGCCAAGGTGGTGTAGTTGGATTAGATTATGGAGAATATTTCTTAGAAGAACAAAGTGTTCCTGAAGGATATGAGAAGAACAATGAAAGATATAAAATTATTTTTACACCAATTGATACTCATTATGACTTAAATGTAGTTGATGAAAATCGCGATAATGCAATTATTTTTGTAGTAACAGATAAGCAAGGAAATCCTTTACAAGGGGCGAAACTTAATGTATATAATAGTGATAATGAATTATTACATAAATTAGATACGGATGAAGATGGGCTTGCTGGAGTTATGAATATGAAACCTGGAATGTATTATGTAAGAGCCACAAATACAGGGGATTATGAAGACAGATATTTTGAACAAGAGAAAAATTTGATTTTAAGATATGATTTGGAATTTGAGGGGATAGTTGAATGAAAAATATTTATAGATATTTGATAGTAATACTTATATTAATAGTCGTTTTAGTTTCTATAGTAACATATAGGTATGAGATAATAGCTAGAATGTCTTTGCTTAGGGAAAACAATTACCTTACAGTAGAAGAAGGAACAGTTATAGACGATAAGGACGAAATCACAGTAACACAGCTTATAGAATTTAAACGAAAAGAGCCTTTAAATGTAATGTATAAAGCAGAAGATGAAGAAGTGGATTTATTTAGCTTGTCATATGGAAATGATAAGCTAAATGCAGGGGATATTTTAAAGAAAGCTGATGTACCTTATGTTTACGACCAGATAAATTTAGTTTTTAAGAAAACTTACCCAATGATTAGCTTAGACGAAATGGGAGTAGAAAGTGAAGAAGATGCATATTGGGCAAAACAATTAGCTATATGGGAAATTGCATGGCGTACAGGAGAGTCTAAGTATGGCTCAGAACTAAGTTACATAGATTCTATTCGTAATGATGTGAAATTAAAAGATGAGACAATTTTTAGAAAAGCACAAGAATTAGTTAGATATGTGGAAAATTTTAATTATGAAGAAAAACAAGAAGTAGAAGGTGTCCCTACATTAAATTTATATACGGAAGATGCTGCAGATCCATTTTATGATAATGGGGGATACATAGTAGGACCTTATAGATATACAGTTACAGCAGCAAATCTTGAGTACTGTGAGATTACTGCATTAGATGAGAATGGAAATGATATAGGTGCACAAATTTTAGAGAGTAATGGAAAAATAAAATATAAATTTAGTGCTGAGGATGAATTTTATGTTAAATGTCCAGATGCTGAAACTGATTTAGTAATAACTGTCAAAGCTGACGTAAAACGAATACATGCAGTCATTTTTGAATCAGAGTCTGGAGATGATTATCTAATTAATGTAGGAATAGATAATCATATGGAACAAGATACAAAAATTCATTGGGTTACATAAAGCTGTTACGTTTATGATATTTTTGTTGTATGTTATATTTAATCGCAATATAGAGCATTAAAATTAATATAAATAGGGATGTGATAATACATGAAATATAAAAAAGCATTGATAATAACTACTGTAATTATTTTTGTAATAGTTATAGCAGTTGCAGTTTGGATATATATCAAAGGCGAAGAAAATGCAATAGATTTTGATTTTAGTATGGAAGATGAAGAAAATCTATTCTTTTCTAACGATGAGGAGGAATTAGAAGAGTCTAAAAAGAATAATACAGATTATGTTTCTCTTTTAAGTGAGGAAGCAAAAGCTGATGATTATTCGTGGGTAATTGGTCAACATGTATTTACATTTAAAAAGCCTGAACTATATGGTTTAGAACTAAAAATACTTGCTGATAGGCAACATGATGTAGAAGATGGCTTTTTATATACAAAGTGTAAGGTGAGAGTTACTGACTCAACAGTTACAAAAGTAAATGTTGAAAAGTTTTATGATGACAAAAACCAAATTGAAATTTTAGATGAAAATCGAAAGCCAAAAACTGAATTTGAAAATGGAGAAACTATAGTTTTTAAGTGCCCAGAAGATACTGATTTCTCAGTAGTAGAATATAAATTTACAGTAGAATTCTTACATGATAATAAAAAGTATAAAGTATTTGCTACTCCAGGGTTGACTATATATTATCAACGTTATGGAAAAGTTGAAGCATATTTCAATGTGCCAGGAACAGAAGAAAGATGGAAAGATGGTACTGTTAGATTTGATAGAATTTTCCCAGGATACGAAAAGACACAATTCATATGCACTTCCAATACCGGTTTATATGGACATGTTACATACTTAAATGTGCCAGTAGGGCAATACAAATTAACTAAAGTAATTGACGGAAAAGATGTTGAAAGCGAAACGTTTGAAATAAAACCTGCTGAGACTACTACAGTTGAATTTTAGAAATGAACATATAAAATTAAAATCGAAAAATAAATTTCTATTTATAGAGATAGGGGATAATTAAATGAAGATATTATTGGGTTTAAGAGTTATATTATTAATAATACTTTTTACGATAGTGTTTCTTGTTACAAATGAAACAATAACATTTGCATATTGGTATTCTGATGTTTTTATACTTTTTACATGTTTTTTAGCTTTAATTACATGTTTTAAATATGATGCAATAAAATACATATTTGAAAAGGTAAAGAAACATAAATTCATATTTGCAACTATAGTGGTAATAGCATTTTTTACTTTAGTTAATCTTATTTATTATTTTGTTCTTCAATTTTGTGAGATAGATGATTGGTATAGCCACATTTCTTCACATTCAGAAAACGAGGTAGAAGTATTATTATCATTTGCTTTCTTGCCAGAATGGTATAGTGATATAAATGTTTTTAACATGACATTGTTAGAAACTATATTTTCACTTATATTTATAATCATTGCACAAGCAAGAGAAAAATTAGAGCAAAAAGCTAATCAATATGCAACTGCTACAAAATATGGTGTGATTGGATATATTCTAGACAGATTAGTTAAAAACATTTTCAAATATAAATTACTTATAATTTTCTTTATATTTTTATTAACAATTTCGTCAAAATTCTTAATAGTATATTATGCAAAAATAGCAGGAGTAAGTATATTAGCTTTGGCAGCTATATGTTTTATTATAAAAAATTATTTATCAATAAAGAAATGTATAGATAAAAATAGTCAAAAATATGGTAAAGAAATTTTAGCAATTGTTGTATCACAAGATAGCAAATATTTTTCTTTTGTAGGTGATTTTGTAAATCCGTTATATAAGTTTTATAAGTATAATACTTCAAGTATTGGGAAAAGTTTAATTGTAGATGCAAAAGATTATGTATTTGTGTCATATGATGCAATAAGATATAATTTGATAAATAGTAATGAGTATAAAATTAAGGCTTATGCTATATTCCTTAAACCTAAATATTATTCTATGTATATAGAAGAAATAAGCATAGACATGTATCAAAAGGGAATAGATGAAATGATTGGTGATTATGACAAATACATAATTTTCCCTAAATTTAAACATATGCTTGGACTAGATGCTGATAAACTCAGTGGAAAATTTATATTTAGATATAAAAATAATTTTGATATAAATGCTTTAATTGCAGTTCTAAATTTAACTGAAGATGATATAAACTTAAAAGAAGAAGTATTGGATGAATTAGTGTATATCTATCAAAAAGAAATTAATGCAAATTTAGAGAGATTAAAAGAAAATGTTAATACGAAAAGTGTAGAAGATTTGAAAAACACTCTAATGAGTAAAATTAATAATTTAGATGAAGAAAAAATAAAAGAAAACAAAAATATTTACATTAAATATGGCTTAAATACAATTTTAAAATCATTCAATTATATTGAATATTTCTATTCACTTTTAAAAATATGTGAATATATAATTCACTATATGGGACTAAAAAACGTGATAAACAATCCACAAGAAATATTGGATAGAAAAATTAGGGTAAAAGAGGGAGGACTTGCTTCATGGCGTGATAGTATAGACTATGATAAATCATATAATAATAATTTAGATGAAGATGCAGAAATAATAGATACTGTAATAAAATTAAGAAACTTATTAGATTTAAAAACAAATTATTCAGATACATATAAATTCGAATTTAAAAAGGACCTTTGCAGCACAGTTATTGATATAAGAAACAATCTATTAGGTCACGGAGTAGTTACATATGATGTTTCTGAGAGAATAGTAAAATATTTATTCATTATTACTAAAGAATTTATTAAAATATTTGAAAGTATTGATGTAACAATAGAAGAAGATGAAAAAATAAAGAAAATATTTGGTGAAGATATTATGGCAATATATAAAGAAAACAAATTTGTGTATTTATATAGTAAAATGAATAAAAGTAAACCTAAAGATTTTCCAGAATACTTGAATTATGAAACAGGAAAGCGTATAGCAGATGGTAATATTTCTGAAAAAATGGACAAGATATGGACACCAGCTGAAATTGAAGAGACTTTGGGAAAATTCATGTAATTATGCAAGGGGGAATTAAATGAAACAAAAAATAGAGAAAATTAATTGGTTTATACTTGCGTTTATGTTTGCGGTCGAATTAATTAGCTTAAACATAGTACTAAACCAATGTGATATTTCATTATACAGTAATCCATATAATTGGACAAGAACTATGTTAATTGTATTTGTTTTTGATATTATATATATTTTATATATTTTTGATTTCTTAAATAGAGAAAAGAAAATAAAAAATATTTTATTTACATATAAGAAAGATGCAAATTCAAAATTTACAAGAAATTTTATTTTTATTGAAATTATTAAATTAATTTTAGTGTTATTATCAACTTCTCAAGTGACTATCTTATCTGAGTATTCGAATAGATATACAAGAATAATAAGGATAATAATTACTTTTATATGCATAACAATTGCCTTTTATATTCTGCAAGCAGTAATGTCTAAAAGAGATAATATTAAAAGGAAGCTAAAAAAATTGAGAAAGGATATTAAAAGCGGAAAAACTGATTTGAACTTTATTTTAATTGATGGAAAGATTACGCCAAGTTCATTTAACTTAGTTAATGTACCTAATTATAAAATTGCAAGAGATAATTTATATATTAATCTTCATACAGATTTTCCTGATATAATAAAGTATAATAAGAAAGCTAAAGATTTAATATTGAATAATACAATTGCAGTGATACACGAACTTAATAGTACTGAAAAAATAGGAAAAACATATGAAAGTGAAACTATAAACAATTTTCATATGTACCATATAATGGCGATTAAGAACTTGAAAAATATTCCAAACCAAACAGATTGGGAACATATAAATTCTATAAAATTATGTGATTTAGAAAATGATATACAATTTACAGAAAGCATCGTAGCAACTGAAATTGAGGATATGATAAAAAAATCAAAATACAAGAGAGCTTTAAAATTAATTTTACCACAGAAGAGAAGATTCTTGAAAATAAAGATTTCAATACAGAACTTAATTAGATTTATTCGGAAAATATGTATTTTTAGAAAAGAATGTAGAATATAAAAATAATGATGAGGAATATAGAAAAAAATTAGAAATTGTATACAAATATAATTTTAACAATAGGCTAAAAGATGATGTTAAAGATGTGCCAAAAGACAGGTATTTGTTTGAACTATATAGGAATGCGTATTTGAATAAATCTCCTTATCAGTCTGTGCTCACATTTTTCAATTATATAACTGTTTGTGGAAGATTAGTTGAATATTATCTTTATGCGAAATATAATAAAAATTTTGATATTAATAGAATTGATAAAGGCAGAATTGGAGATAACCCATCACTTTGGAACAGTAATATTTTAATTAATATATACAAGCAACCGGATAATGTATTATATAAAAATTTAAGAGAAAGAGAATATGAATTATCTAATGATGACAAGATATTGATAAAATACTATTTAGCAAATATGATAGATACGGAAATTACAGGCGATAAACTTACATATGACGGAATGATAGATTTATTTATTACATTTAGAAATAAGGTGGAAGCACATGGCATTTTGAACGATGATAATGTATATGCAGTATGGAATATAACACGTTTTTTTGCTAATATGCTAAACAAGTTATACAATATTTCTGATTTAGAATTAGAATATAATAACAAAGATATAGAAGTAAAAGTAGGGTATAGGGGAGAAAAGAAGGTAAGTTTAGGCAAGTATGTGATAATGTATAATAAATATTTGTGTTTTGTTAAAGATAAGGATACGTATATTAATTATTTTGCTGGTGAGGTTAAGCCAAGCTTAATTGGGAAAGGATGATATAATGAGAAGTTTTGAGTTGTATTTAGATGAGAGTGGCGAGTTTGTAAATGAAGATAAGGCAATTTCGCCTTCGCTTATTGGTGGAATATTGGTAAAGAAAGATGATTTGTCTTTAGAAAAAGCTGAGAAAATCATGCAAGAAGCATTAAGTAGCGTGCCTGGAAAATATGTACATATAAATGATTTAACTAAAATAGATCAAAAATTATCAGCAAGAATAGCAATTGATATAATGCAAAATGTAAGAGCTATTCCAGCACATGTAGTAGTTTTTTCTAATAAAGAGTTGCTGGATTTTAAAGATGACAAATTGCTATATTTAAACATTATGGCTGAGGGCATTGTAAATTTATTGGAAAAACTTTCTTTGGAAAAAGCTGATCCAATTGAATTAAATGTAATTGCAGCTGTGAGAAGAAATTTAAAAATTAATGATGATAAATCTATAATTGAAGCAGAAGAATATAGTTCAAGAATTAAAGAGCGAATATACATGAAGATGGCAGAGAAGAATTTATTCTTGTCTAAGAATTGCAAAGTAAATTTTAAACTTTCGTCTGCTAGAAAAAATCCAAAATTAATGATTGCAGATGCGGTTTGCAATTCTAAATTAACTATAAATAGTAAGAAATTTAATGATGAGCAAAGAAAAAATTTAAACAACATCTATGATAATAGTAAATATATTTTTAGTGTGTTTAAAACAGATATTCAAAAGAAATTGTCAGAATATTTGATGCAGAACAATATAGTTGATGCCATCTTTTTATTAAGTGAAGAAAATGATGAAAAACAGTCTAAAGAATTAGTTTCTTTAGTTATTAATAATATAAATACTATGCCAATTTCTAATTTAAGGATACAATTAGAGTTGTTAGCACTTAAAATAAGAAGCATAATTGATGTTCAAAGAAATTTGATTTTATGTGAGAAATTCTTATTAAAACTACAAAATGAAATAATAGGAAAAATAAAGGTCAAAGACTTTAGTATAAACAAGCTAAGGAAAGATATTTCTCTATATCTTCTTACAATATACACACATCAAGGTGATAATGAAAATAGTAAAAAGCAGATTGAAATTAGTAAAAAAGAATTAAAAGAAATAAATGGTTCGTGGGATTTCTTAGATTATTACTATATCTTAAAAATAAGAGAGGCTGTATTTTATAACACAAGTTTTAACAATGAAAAAGCAATAGAAGTTTTAACAGAGGTTATTGATAAGTTTATTAAACTATTAAAAACAATGAATGAAGTAGAAGAGTTCAGCAATATCAAATCAGATATGGTAGCAAAAGCAGTCGGTACAAGACTTCAAGCATATACTGATTTAATTACTCCTAATACTACTGAAGAATTAAGACAAGAATATTATGAAAAAGCTGTAAAAGATTCCGATTTTGCAATAAGTCAATTTGTTTCAGAAATTGATAAAAGAAGACAATATCAATACAGAGCAATGCTTGAGATTTCTATGGAGAATTTTGATGAAGCAGTAAAATATTTAATGAAAGTAGTAGGTCTAACAGAAATTAATTTTGATAAATTCTTAACAAACGTAAACAGCATTGCAGACTTTTCAAAAAACTTTGTTATGACAAACTATTTTGTAATTATGCAAAATGCATTAAACAATAAGAATAAGTCTCTCGGAACAGAAATGTATGAAGCATACAAAAATAATAAAGAAATTTATGCGGAATATTCATTAGAGGATGATGAAAATGATGTTATATTTGAAAACAATGGCAAAGACATATATATGCATCCTTTTGAAATTATTTATTGGAATTTAGGCAAATACATTAAAGAAACAAACAAAGACCTAGCGACAAAATATTTCGATAAAGCCCTAGAAATATGTGACAAAATGAATGAACAAACAATTGATGTACTTGCCATTGCGATAGAAGCAGATAAATTAATAATATCTAAAAACATTCAAGAAGATAAGTCTAAACTATTAAAAAGATATGCAGATATTGCAAATAATGAAAATTGCAAAGATATTAATGAGTTCTTAGACAAATTAAAAGAAGAGTTTGAAATTATTGAAATATGTGATGATGATAATGAAGCTATTAGAAATGCATGTAAGATTATCGCTGAGGAGATAAAGGTATAACAAAAGCATATTTTTTCTTTACATCTTCCATTATTATGATATAATATACAAAAACAAAAAAGGAAGTGATAATTTGATAGATTTACAAGAAGTTACTACAAAACTAGAAGAATTAGATAATAAATTAAACAAGATAGGTGATTCACTTTGACATTGCTAATTTACAAAATGAATTAACCAACTTAGAAAAACAAACTACAGAAAATAATTTCTGGGAAGATGCTAAAAATAGTTCTAAGGTTTTGAAAAGAATAAATGAGATAAAAAATAAAGTTGAGCAATTCAAATCAATAAAAAGTGAAGCATCTAATCTGAAAGAAATAGTGGAATTATTAAAACAAGAGAGTGATGAGGAGCTTGAAAAAGAATTGCATCATGGAACACAAAGTCTTGAAAAAGATATAGAGAAACTTGAAATTTCTACTTTACTTTCTGGAAAATATGATATTAACAATGCAATTGTAACTCTTCATCCTGGTGCCGGTGGAACTGAAGCGCAAGACTGGGTGGAGATGTTATACAGGATGTATACTAGATGGGCAAATGCAAACGGGTACAAAATTGAGGAGCTTGATTATCTTCCAGGTGATGAGGCAGGGATAAAAAGTGTTACTTTTTTAGTTTCTGGAGATTATGCTTATGGATATTTAAAAGGAGAACAAGGTGTTCATAGACTAGTTAGAATTTCTCCATTTGATGCAGGGGGAAGAAGGCACACTTCTTTTGCATCAGTAGAAGTACTTCCAGAAATAACAGAAGATATTGAGATAGATATCAATCCAGATGATTTGAGAGTAGATACGTACAGAGCATCAGGTGCTGGTGGTCAACACGTGAATAAAACATCGTCTGCAATAAGAATTACTCATATTCCTACAAATATTGTTGTTTCTTGTCAAACAGAAAGATCTCAAATTCAAAATAGAGAAACTGCTATGAAAATGTTAAAGTCAAAATTATTACATTTAAAAGAGCAAGAACACAAAGATACTATTGAAGAACTTAAAGGAATACAAATGGATATCGCATGGGGAAGCCAGATACGTTCATATGTATTTTGTCCATATACACTTGTAAAAGACCATAGAACAAATTATGAAGTAGGAAATGTCCAAGCCGTAATGGATGGAGATTTAAACGGTTTTATAGATAGCTATTTGAGGAATTTGGCTCAAAATAAGTAATTACTCTTATTGTTAGCGATTATATTATATATTTTTTCTTTTAAAAATAAAAAATATATAATATAATCGCAGAAATATTGTAACTACAATTCAATCCAACTAATACTATATAGTATAGGCACAATATAACTATATTTATGCCTTGTACCTTATTTCAAGGATAGTGTCAAAAATGGAAACAATTGTATTAAAGTTTGGAGGAAGTTCACTTGCAGATAATATTAAATTAAATATTGTTGCAAATAAAATTATTGATTTTTATAATAAAAATAATAAAGTTATAGTTGTTGTTTCAGCTCAAGGAAAAACAACTGACAATCTTATAAAAGAGGCAAAAGAATTATCATATGACCCAGATAAGAGAGAAATGGATGTACTTCTTAGCACAGGAGAACAAGTTTCTATTTCTAAGCTTGCAATGCTGTTAAATAGACTAGGATACAAGGCTGTCTCGCTAACAGGCTGGCAGGCAGGAATATTTACTTCAAATGATAATGGAAAAGCTAAAATAGAATACATTAACACAGAAAGAATGCAAAATGAATTAGATAATGGTAATATAGTTATTGTTGCTGGATTTCAAGGAATAGATGATAAAAAAGACATAACTACATTAGGAAGAGGAGGCTCAGATACCACGGCAGTATCTATTGCAGCAGCTATTAAAGCAGCACATTGCTATATCTTTTCAGATGTTGATGGAGTATATTCAACAGACCCAAATAAAATTACTGATGCAAAGAAAATAGAAGAATTATCATATAACGAAATGTTAGATTTGTCTAACGAAGGAGCCAAAGTTTTGCATAACAGATGTGTTGAAATAGCTCAAAAGTATAATGTTTTGATTGAAACAGGCTCCACATTTAATAACAATATTGGTACACAAATTAATGATAAAATTGAAGAAAGCTTAGTCAAAAGTATTGTAAAAAATGATAATTTATTTTTAATTACATTGAAATATGAAAGCTATAATGCTGACATGTTAAACAAATTATATTTTTCATTGTTAAAAAATGAAATTATACCTACAGACATAATTAATAACAGTACAAATAGTTTTAACGTAAGTTTTACTATAAATACATCAGATTTAGGAAAATTCCAAGAATTATTAGAAAGTGACCTTGCTATGTTTAGTTCAGCTTTTACCAATATTTCTCGAATATCATTAGTAGGATATGGAATAATGAACAATAAGGAAATAATAGAAAAAGCATTAGAAATAATGAATATAAATTCTGTTGATATTTTTTCGTTGCAATTAGAAGAATGCAAACTTTCTATTATGACTAAGGAAAAAATAAATAATAAAATATTAGAACAATTACACCACGAATTAATACAATAGTTACTTTTTAATGATATTCAAATGATGTATGTACTGCAACGGGAGTCATAATTAAAATAATCTCTACTTAAGTCCCGTCCGGAGCTCCCTGCTTCGTTCGCTCATTTTAATTATGACGTCCCTGTGCGGACTTTAAGTGTACAAGTATCATTAAAAAGTAACATAATAGAAGAAGGAGAGGAACGAAAATGGCATTTTATTCATATATATTTTCAGCAAATTATAAAAGATATTTTGACAATTTAAAAAAGATAGCAAAAAAAGAAGATAAAAGTTTTACGAAAATGGTTTTTGATACAGGATATTGCGTATTTAGATATGGTTTTTGTTTAAGTGATTATTTAAATTATAAATTATATGACAAAAATGGAAAAGAGCGTAAAAAATATGTTAGCACCAAGACAGAAAATAAATTTTATGAAACTGTTTCACCAAGTGCATATAAACAAAGATACACTGTAAAGCCAAACTTTTTAAAAGATTTTAAGGAATATACTAAAAGAGACTTCATAGTTCCTAAAGAAGATAATTATGAAGAGTTTTTGGAATTCCTTAATAATCATGAAGTTTTTATGTCCAAGCCATATGATGGTCTAGGTGGAGCAGATGTAAAAAAAGAATATACAAAAAATATACAAGATAAAAAAGAATATTTTAATAATGCTATTAAGAATAGAATATTTTTAGAAGAACTTGTAAAACAACATCCAGAAATGAATAAATTATGTGATAAAAGTGTAAATACTATGCGTATTATGACTTTTAATGACCACGGAAAATCTAGAATTATATGGATGGGATTACGTGTTGGTAATGGAATAAATGCCATTGATAATTTCCATGCAAAAGGAATGGCTGTCAATATTGACATTAACACTGGAAAATTAGTTGGAAATGCCATAGATAAAGATTTAAATGAATATGAAGAACATCCTTTTACACATGTAAAGTTTGATGGATTTCAAATACCTTGCTTTGAAGATTCTAAAAATATGGTATTAAAAGCAAGCCTAGAGAGTGATAAAATACTAGTAGTTGGCTGGGATGTAGCAATTTCTGAAGATGGTCCTGTTATAATTGAAGGAAATAGACGTCCAGGTTTTGATATAGTCCAAGTTCTATCAGGCGGAAAAATGGATATGGTAGAAGATGTTATAGGCTGCTTAGAGAAAACAAGTTAGGATGAATTTTAGTTATTCTAAATCAAAGTTACAATTTACAATAATTGTAGCTTTTTTTCATTACATAGGAAATTTCGTTAGAAATTTTCGGAGCAACAAGGTTAATTTTCTTTGGACTTTGCATATTTGCGAAGCCACTTTTCTTATAATGTGAATTAATCGTGAATTTAGTTCTAAAAAGACAAGTCCTGAATATAATATTTTATAGAGTTTTACATACATAATGATAAAAGAAAGGATGATGCTTAAAATGACTATAGATGAAAGAAAGAGTTCAAATACTATGGCAAATAGTGTTATACAAAATTTAATTTTGGAAAATAGAGAGAAGTTAAGTATATCAGGTGCTTTAGATGTACTAAGTTTTGACGACCAAATAGTTATTCTTGAAACTGAACTAGGATTATTGACTGTAAAGGGAGAAAATTTGAGGATCAATAAATTAAGTTTAGATACTGGTGAAGTTATTGTTGATGGAGAAATCTATAATTTAGGATATAGTGAAAAAGATATAGAAAAAAAGAGTGGGGGAGGCATACTAGGCAAAATCTTTAGGTAGCGGTTATTCAATAAAAACTTTGTAGTTATAATTAGCTCGAATGGAGGTTAAAATCTTGACAATAAATCAATTAACTACTTTACTTATTTTTTTCTTAACAGGTGTAATTATTGGGTTTGTATTTGATTTTTTTAGAATTCTGAGAAGAAGCTTTAAAACATCAGATATAGTTACTTATATACAAGATTTCATGTTTTGGATTTGCACTGGTGCAATACTTTTGTTTAGTATTTTTAAATTTAATAATGGCGAACTTAGAGGATATATTTTTATAGGAACAATATTTGGTATTATTGCATATATGTTATTTTTGAGCAAGCATTTGATAAATTTATTTACAAAAATATTAATATTTTTAAAGAAGATTTTATCTTATCCTTTTAAAGTAATATTCAATTTTGTTAAAAAACATATTTATACACCTATACAGAAAATAGTAAAAAATATACCAAAATTTACTCTAAAGAACAAGAAAAAAGACAATTTATCTAATAAATTTCAAGAATGAGGAAGGATTTTTAGAAAAAATGTAGAAAAATATAAATAGATTAATTCTGGAGTGAAAAAACGTATGAAAAATAGGAAAAAAGGTAATTTATATAAAAGATTGTTTGTTTTAGCTTTTATAATATATTTTGTATATACTTTAATAATGCAACAAAAGACTTTAAATTCGTATGCTACAGAGCAAGATAAATATAATGAAGATATAGAAGTAGCCGAAGAAGAGCAAAACAAGCTACAAGAAATGAAAAACAATATAAATTCAGATGAGTACATAGAGCAAATTGCTAGAGAAAAACTAGGAATGTATTATCCAAACGAAAGAGTTTATATTGATGTCGAAAAATAATATTTATAGAGGCATGAAAAATTGCCTCGAAATTTGTTTTTTTCTTTTTATTTATTTTCTTGAATATTCACACAATATCCAAAGTAATTAATTAAAATTTAATATATATAAGGGGGCTAAATATGGATTTAGAAAAATATACTTTAGTAGAATTAAGACAAATGGCTAAAGAGAAAGGTGCAAAAAATATTTCAAAAATGAAAAAGGATGAACTATTAGAATTTTTAAACAATACAAATCAATCAGAAAATAATGACACAAATAATACACAGAAGATTACTTCAGAGAGCCAAGAAAGTCATGATAGTCAAGACAATGAAGATAACAATGCATCAGGATATAAACTTACAAATGAAGGAGATAAAATTGTAGAAGGTGTACTTGAAGTACTACCAGATGGTTATGGATTTTTAAGAGGTGATAACTATTTATCAACATCTGACGATGTATATATTTCTCCAGTTCAAATTAGAAGATTTAGATTGGATAAAGGAGATAAAGTAAAGGGTATTGCAAGAATGCCAAAAGAAGGAGAAAAATTCCCTGCATTAATATATGTTGGAGAAGTAAATGGAGATGCTCCAGAAATGGCTTATAGAAGGAAAAAATTTGATGATCTAATACCTATTCATCCAAATGAAAGAATCCACTTAGAGACAAAACCAACCGAATATGCAATGAGAATTATTGACTTAATGTCACCAATAGGAAAAGGACAAAGAGGAATGATTGTTGCTCCACCAAAGGTTGGTAAAACAACTTTACTTAAAAAAATAGCTAATTCAATTTCTATAAATAATCCTGAAATAGAATTAATAGTACTTCTAATTGACGAAAGACCTGAAGAAGTTACTGACATGCGTCGTTCAATAAAAGGTGATGTTATTTATTCTACATTTGATGAATTACCAGAGCATCATGTAAAAGTAGCTGAAATGGTTTTAGAAAGAGCTAAGAGACTTACAGAACAAAATAAAGATGTTGTTATATTACTAGATAGTATAACAAGACTTGCAAGAGCATATAACTTGGTTATACCATCTTCAGGAAGAACATTATCAGGAGGTTTAGATCCAAGCGCATTACATAAGCCAAAAAAATTCTTTGGTGCAGCTAGAAACATAGAACATGGAGGAAGTCTTACAATCCTTGCTACAGCATTAATTGAAACAGGAAGCAGAATGGATGATGTTATATTTGAAGAATTTAAAGGAACAGGAAATATGGAAGTACACTTAGATAGAGGATTGTCAGAAAAGAGAATATTCCCTGCAATAGATATAAATAAGTCAGGAACTAGAAGAGAAGAATTATTATTATCTCAAAAAGAGCAAGAAGTAGTATTTGCTTTAAGAAAAGCTATGTCTTCTAAATCTGTATCGGAAGTTACAGAGCAATTAATAGAAGAAATGATGGCAACAAAAAATAACGAAGAATTTTTGGAGAAAATAGCCGAATTTTTGAAGATGTAAATTTATTTTATAACATAATAGTTGAAGAAGGGAAGTAGTCATGAGAACTGTATCTGATTACTTTCTTTTTTTATAAAAAATATATTTTCAACTTAGAGTTTTTATCTACATATTAGTTAAGCAATATGCTATAATCATAAAAATATTTGAAAGAAGGTGAAAATATGAAGAAATATGAAAATCAAAGAAATATTACTGGAAATTTATTAAAAAAAACAA
>CAMOBD010000037.1 GCA_946578345.1 uncultured Clostridium sp. | reverse complement strand
ATTTGCTACTTTCTTTCCTTCTGCATCTACTATTCCTCTACTATCTGAATATCCTTTTATTTTTCCTTGTGCTTTTGCTTCTTCTTCTGTTAGTGTTCCTTCTTGGTATGCTTTTTTACTTTCTGCTGAATCAAAGTACTATATATACTATCTCATATAAGCGTTGTTTCACTTGTTCCACAATTCAAAAACATGTTGGATTTATTTTCAACATTATCTATATTCCAATTATTACCTACATAAATTGTTTTTAAATTACTACAATTTCTAAACATATATACCATATTCTCCACGTTGCTTGTGTTAAAAGAACTTAAATCCAAGCTTGTTAAACTACTGCAGCCATCAAACATCGCCCACATGCTTGTTACATTATCTGTGTTAAAAGAACTTAAATTTAAACTTGTTAATTTACTACAATTTTCGAACATTGCTAACATTTTTTCTACATTATTAGTATCAAAACTACTTAAATCTAAATTTGTTAAATTATTGCAATCAGTAAACATATATGACATATCTATAGCATTACTTGTGTCAAAGTTACTTACATTTATATTGGTTAATTTACTGCAATTATTGAACATTTGAGCAAAATTTTCAACTTTACTTGTATCAAACTTCTCTATTCCTATAATTTCTGTCAAATTACTGCAACCAGAAAACATATCAAGCATAGTTTTAACATTACTTGTATTAAAGTTGCTTACATTTAAACTTGTTAATTTACTGCAATGCCAAAATGTATGAGACATACCTTCTACTTCACTTGTATTTATTTTTTCAATATTCTCAATTTGAGTTAGATTTTCACATTTAGCAAACCAAACTGTCATTGTAGTAGGTACAATTTCATCTATAATACTAACTTTTGTTATTAAATTCGTATCATCGTACCATGGTAGATTGGTCTTTAATACATCTTCTTCCCACCATCCATTACATTCAAGCCCTTTTATATTTCCATATTTTTTTAATATTGTTTTTCCTTCTATTGGTTCTTTTTGTGTTCCAAAAGTTAAAGTTCCGTCATCATATAAATACACATATATATCATATCTATTATCTATTTCATTATCTTCTGCCAGTACATTTGCATATTCATCTACTAATCTATTCATTCCCTCTTGCTCTGCTGTTGTTGAATTTGCTGCCATATCTCTTGCTAGCTCTGCTTGAGTTATTAGTCCATTATCTCCAAATGCAAAATTTATTGCTACTGTTGCCAAGATAATAATTATGATGATTGTAATTACTAACGCCACCAGCGTTATTCCTTTTTGGCTTTTCACCATCTTTTTGTAGTTTCCTTGGTTGTTTTCTTTTCTTGTCTTTTTCATGTTTTTTCCTCCTATCTTTTTCACATTTGTAGTTTAGCATTTTCATTCTAAACTACTTTTATAATATCATATTCAATTTCTAAGCAGTTCCACGTGGTAGATATATATTTTGTTCGAATACCTGGAGAACACAATATATATCTACCAGCAAGATGGAACGGATTTTTAGTAGTTTCTTAGCAATGAATTGTAACAACTTTTCCTTATATATTAAATTCACACAAAAAGGACAGACTATTCTGTAAAAACATTTTTCTTATTATTTTCACATAGTATGTTTTTACATAGTCTATCCATATTTTATTAATATATTCAATTATTTTTTTAGTTTTTGTAACTATTAAACAGCTATTATTTGCAGTACTTTTTTCTGCATTTTTTGCATCATAACTAAAGCCTATATTTTTTAGACTTACTCTCTCTCTCTCTCTCTCTTACAGTATCAACGTTTTTAGCTGTTTTTCTCATTTTAATTTATCTCCTTTTCGCTTTTGTTTTAGTTTGCTCTATCAGTGTAAGTTTATTCTACACTATTAGCATTTCTTTGACAAGTAGTTTTTGAAAATTTTTTATCTATATTTTTTTACTTTGCTCTTTAAAATTATTATAAAGCACAAATAAATTTATTCTTTCAACTTACCTATTGTTTCTTTAAAATTACTTGAACTTATTATACTCGTACCAGCCACAATAATATCACATCCAGCCTCTTTTAGACTTTGCACATTATCTAAATTAATTCCACCGTCAGCTTCTATATCTATTTCAAATCCTTGCTTATCTATGTATTCTCTTAACTTTTTAATTTTTTCAATTATGCTTGGTATGAGTTTCTGCCCACCTTTTCCGGGCTCAACTGTCATAACAAGGACTGTATGTACATATGGAAGTATATCATATATTTTTTCTATTTCTGTATTCGGCTTTACACTTATTCCCACTTTGCAATTATTTTCTTTAATAAATGAAATCCATTCCAAAAGCTCTTTATTATTTTTAGCCGCTTCATAATGCACAGTAATATTTCTTGGCTCAAACGATAAAAAACTCTTAATATATGACATGACATCTTCTACCATTAAATGTACATCTAATGGTATATTTGTTATGCTATTTAGATATTCCGCATACTCTATCATTAAATCTGCTGTATTATTTTCTACAAATCTTCCATCCATTACATCTATATGAAAATAATCTGTTCCAGCTGTTTCTAAGTTATAGAAAGTCTGTATACAATTATCTTTTTTTACACTTAAAATCGATGTTGAAACTTCCATCTTCTACCTCCTTGTGAGAATTTGGGGACAGGCCCTATTTTCCCATTTATGAGAATTTTGGGACAAGTCTTATTTTGACTCTTATGAAAATTCTTATACAGGTCTTAGGTGTGTCCCTCTTGTTTCAAATTTGAAACAAATGCTCCGTCCCCTTTGTTTCATCTTGCAATAATTTTCATATCTCTGTCTTGAAATTTTTCCTTGTTCTAATGCCGTTTTTATTCCGCAATTTTGTTCTTTTATGTGGCTGCAATCTCCATACTCACATTCATTTATATATGGTCTAAATTCTATAAAATACTGTGCTAAATCTTTCTTTGGTATTTCGTTTATATCAAATGTAGAAAATCCTGGTGTGTCTGCAATGTATGAATTTTCTTCAACTTTATATAAATTTACTTGTGTAGTTGTGTTTTTCCCTCTTTTATTTTTGTTGCTGATTAATCCTTCTTCCGTCATATCTTTTCCAAAAATGTCATTAATTAAAGTGGATTTTCCAACTCCAGAATTTCCAGAAAAAGCTGTTATATTGTCTTTTAAATATGTTTTTAACTTAGATACCCCTACTTTTTCTTTTGCATTTGTTTTAATAACTTCATAGCCTATGTCTTTATATATTTTGAATATGTCTCCTACTTTTTTCTCCTCTTCTAAATCAATTTTGTTTAAGCAAATTATTGGTTTTATTCCTAAAAACTCTGCATACACCAATTGCTTGTCCAATAGTTCCAAATCTGGTTTTGGCAATTTCATAGATAACACCAAGATTATCTGTGTAAGATTTGCCATTTTGGGTCTTTTTAGATAGTTCTTTCTTTCATAAATATTGGTTATAACCCCTGCTTTTTTATTCTCGTCAGTTATTTCTATATCCACTAAATCTCCTGAAACAGGGCTAATATCATTGCTTTTAAATTTTCCTCTTGCATTGCAATCATATATTCCACTTTCAATTTCTACTTTATATAAATTTGATATATTACTTAAAACTATTCCTTTTTGCACCAAGCACCTCCAGTCGTCAGAAATCTTATAAAAATATTTGACTTTTATTCTCTCTTATTTTCTTTTAAAATTATACATTTTCTTTATTATATTGTCAAGATCGTTCGAAACTTTTGTTTGATATATATTGACTTATCAATTGTACTTATACATATATTAAGCAAATAGAAAAACAAATACACACTCTGCTTGCTGGTTAGAGTGTGTATTAACAAACACTAATTGGCGACCACTTGTGTGGCTCCTTATTTCTATTTTTATTATAGCACATATTTTATATTTGTCAACCAAAAATTTTATACTTGAATAAAATTGACTTGGTATGTATACATGTCCTATCATGCAAAAAATTGACAAAAAGGAGTGTCCCTTTTGTCAATTTTTTAATTTATTCAAATGTTACAGTAGTATCTTCTCCTACTTTTACAGTTTTAGATGTACTATAAATTACTTCTCCTGTACCTGAATCAGTTATAGAAAGTGATACTCTCAAACTTTCACCATCTTTTCCTGATAAAGTTATTCCAGAATATGCATCTGCATTTTTGTCTATTCCTGTTCTTGTCTCGTCATTTACTGTAATACTTACTGTAGGACTTTCTGTTGGTTCTTCTCCTTCTGCTGGCTCTGTGTATCCGCCTGTAATTTTTAATACATTTATTATTACTCCTACTTCTCTAGTTTCCGCAACTTGGTTTACTGTAAGTGTTACTTCTGTTCCTTCATCTACAGTTCTTCCTGCATCAAGGCTTTGTCTTAGTACTACTCCATTATCTTTGCTTGTATCTTCTTCATAAACTACATTTACTTCAAATCCTAAATCTGTAAGAGTTTTCTTTGCTGTATCTTCTGCCTGACCTACAACATGCTCCATTGTGATTTGCTTTGTTCCTGTACTTACATATATTTTTACAGTTTCCCCTGCATTTAATTCTTCGTCTTCTGCTGGGTCTTGTCTTATAACATAGCCTGCCTCTACTTTGCTACTTGCTTCTTCTACTACTTCGGCTTTTAGTTCTTCATCCTCTATCGCCTTTGTTGCCTCATCCCTTGTCTTGCCTACAACATCAGGTACTGTCTTTATATTTTCTCCCAAGCTTACTGCTATTTTTACAGTTGAGTTTTCTTTAACTGTATATCCATCCATGTATGCTGGGTCTTGTGATATAACTTTTCCCTCTTCTACATCAGAGCTATATTCTTCTGATACTTCTAATTGTAATCCTGCCTCTGCTGCTGCATTTTCTGCTTCTTCTCTAGTCATTTCTACAAAGTTTGGAAGTGCAACATCATCAGCTCTACCTGCATTTAATATTGCTTGTGTTCCAAAAAATCCTGCTACAGGTATTGCTATAATTAATAATATTATTAGTATTATCTTTAATGCTTTATGTTTTTGGAAAAACTGTCCTATCTTTCCTTTTTTCTTTTCTTCTTTTCCTTCATTTTGATTGCTTCTATTATTTATGGCTTCTTCTGAAATTGTATCTATTCTTTGTGTATATGCCATATCATTTGAAGCTGTTTTTACAAAATCTCCATCTGGGTCTTTTAGTGCCATGTTCAAATCTTTTAGCATTTCTGTTGCTGATTGATAACGCAAGTTCAAATCTTTTTCCATTGCTTTCATTATTATTTTATTTACTGAATATGGTATTGCTGGATTTAGTTTTATTGGCTCTATTGGTTTTTCTTGCATATGTTTTAGAGCAATTGACACTGGAGTATCTGCATCAAATGGAACTCTTCCTGTTAGCATTTCATACATTACTACACCAAGTGAGTATAAATCAGATTTAGCATCAGTATATCCTCCTCTAGCATGCTCTGGTGAGAAATAGTGTACTGAGCCTATTGTAGTTCCAAATGCTGTAATAGTTGAATTTGACACTGCTTTTGCAATACCAAAATCTGTAACCTTTGCAACTCCATCTTCTGTTATTATTATATTATGTGGTTTAATATCTCTATGAACTATATTGTTTTTATGTGCAACTTCCAATGCTGATGCTATTTGAATAGCAATATCAAGTGACCACTTCCATGGAAGTACACCATCTTCATCTATTATTTCTTTTAATGTTTTGCCTTGTATCAATTCCATTACAATATAGTAGATGTTATCTTCTGTTCCTACATCGTAAATTGATACAATATTTGGATGTGCTAGACTTGCTGCTGATTGTGCTTCTGTATTAAATCTTCTTATAAATTCTTCATCTGTAGTAAACTCCTCTCTTAGCACTTTAACAGCAACATATCTTTTGAGAACAGTATCTTGAGCCTTATATACTGTTGCCATCCCACCATTGCCTATTTTCTCTAAAATTTCATATCGTTTTCCTATTAGCTTTCCCTCTAAGTTCATTTAAAAACCCCCATCTTGAGCATATCGCTCTTTTTTATAAGTATCTATAATTAAAATATGCTTACACAATTTAATATTGGCAATCTAGTTTATTATAATAACCGTAATATTATCAAGTCCTCCAGCATTATTTGCTTCCTCTATTAGCTTGTCTGCAGCTGAAGTTATATCTTGTCTTACCAAACTATAAATCCTACTTTCTTCAACCATATTTGTCAAACCATCTGAGCACATTATAAAAATGTCACCTTTTTCAAAATTTCTTGCACGTATATCTGGTTCAACATAAGGAGTACATCCGAGTGCTTTCATTAGCATATTTTTCTTTGGATGTGTTTTCGCCTCTTCTCTGGTTATCTTCTTATCTTCAACCAATTTCTGCACATAACTATGGTCTTTTGTAAGCTTTCTTATCACATCTTTACGTATTCTATATATCCTGCTGTCACCAACATGTCCTATATATGCCTTATTATTATATATTATACAAACCTCTAAAGTAGTACCCATTCCTTCTAATTCTGGAACTTCTTTTGATTTTTCGTATACAACCATATTTGCATATTCGACAGCATTTTTTATTAGCTTTAATATTTCTTCTTTTTCTTTTGTAATCCCTTCAAAATTATTCTGAATATATTTCTTAGCCGATTCTGTAGCTAACTTACTTGCCACTTCTCCACCTTTGTATCCGCCCATTCCATCAGCTAAAATATATATTTTTGGTTCTTCTGTTTCTTCTGGGATATAGAAATAGTCTTGATTTTGCTCTCTAACTTTTCCTATATCTGTTTTAGCAAAAACCATTACTTACCTCCATCAAGTGAATTTTTCTACTCTGTTACTAGATTATTATATTTTGTTCATACTTCTAAAGATTTTTTAATTAATTTTACTTCAAATTCTTTCTTCTCAGTTGTCCACAAGCCGCATCTATATCAGAGCCTAGCTCTCTTCTAATTGTTGCAACAATTCCTTTCTCATTTAAATAATCTCTAAACCTAATTATATTTTCATTAGAACTTTTTACATATGCACCATTTTCAATTTTGTTAATTGGTATCAAATTCACATGGCATAGCATGCCTTTCAACAATTTGACTAATTCTTTTGCATCCTCTAAATTGTCATTATTATCCTTTGCTAGTGCATATTCAAAAGAAATTCTTTTATTCGTTTTACTTATGTAATATCTGCATGCCTCCATCAATTCATTTATGTTGTATCTATTATTAATCGGCATCATCGCACTTCTTTTCTCATCATTTGTCGCATGAAGTGAAATCGATAAAGTACACTGCAATTCTTCATCTGCAAATTTATATATCATTGGAACTAGTCCACTTGTAGAAATGCTTATATGCCTTGCTCCAATGTTTAGCCCTTTTTGATTATTTATAATCTTTATAGCTTTCATAACATTATCATAATTATCAAAAGGCTCTCCAATTCCCATGAATACTACATTTGAAATTTTATCTCCAATATCTTGCTCAACTGCTAAAATTTGCTCCACAATCTCGCCTGCTGTTAGACTTCTCACAAACTTTATACCAGTTGATGCACAAAACTTGCATCCCATCTTGCATCCAATTTGTGAAGATACACATATTGTTTTTCCATGATGATACTGCATAAGAACTGTTTCTATTGCATTTCCATCAAGCACATCAAATAGATATTTTTTTGTTCCATCTGATGACTCTTGTTTTTTTAATATATTGAAATTGCACATTGTATATTCTTTTTTTAGTTTTTCTCTTAATTCAATAGACAAATTAGTCATTTCATCAAATTCTTTTACTTTGTCTACATATATCCACTTAAAAATTTGCTCTGCTCTATACTTTTTCTCTCCAAGTTGCTCTAATTCGTCTTTTAGTTCATCTAGATTATATTCCTTTATATTTTTCACGTCTAACCTTCATTTCTCAAAATAAATATTTTATGCATAACTTATATCACACTTTTATATATTTTTCAATAGGTTGAGTAAAGAAAAGTTACTGTTTAATGGTTTTCAAATTACGCATGTCCTGCACAACGGTAGTTCTAATTAAAATAGCCTCACTCCGTCCCGACGGAGCTCCCTGCTCCGCTCAGCTATTTTAATTAGAAACTCCCTGCGCGGACTTTAATTTCATTTAAACCATTAAACAGTAACGTTCAAATTCTTACGCTAATTTTTTTAACTCCTTTAACCTAGCTTCATAGGCAGCTATTGTGTCTTCTCTTAGTGCAATGTCTTCTTTTGCTCCAATTGCTTGTAATACTTTTTCCGTGAATAATGGATTTTCTATTAAAATTGGTCCTAAAAGATATGTACCAATGAAGTTATTCTTTTTTATTCCCTCTAATTTGCTCTTTTCATTTATTCCAATACCTTTTTCTACTTCTAAGAAATATTCGTTAGAATTATCTCCATACATCATGGTAAATTGGCTCTTGAAACCTACTATTTCAATATTTCCATACATACCTACCATGTAGCTATTATGTCTATGCATCATATCTCTTTTTGCATATACATCAAATATTCCAACTCCTTCTATTTTGCTGCCATCCTCATTTTCTATGTATTTTCCTAAAACCTCTACTGCATTTCCTGTAAACAAAAAGAATACATTTTTTTCTATTAATTCTTCTATTCTTTCTTTGTATGGCATTAATCTTTTTATTACCTTTTCCTGTGTTTTTTCAGTCATTGGACCTAAGTATATTAGATTAACATCTTCATGTACAAATGTAGGTACTTCATCTAAAGCCGTCTCAATAAATTCCGCTTCAGGCACACACATTTTCAAGTATTTCATATTATACATGTCTCCAAATAAGTTGCAAAACTCAGGAAACAGAATCTCTATCTTCATCTTGTATTTCCTCCATTTTTTATTATTTTTTCCGTTGGAACAGAATTAAATTTTGGCTAGTAAAACAAATTTAAAAGGCAAGAGCACATTCTTACTTTTTTCACTAAATCGCAAAAAGAATTACTGTTTTGGCTAGGCGAACAAGCAAGAAAACCAGAGGCGTGCTTTTGCACGTTGAGGATTTTCGCAGCGCAGTTCAACAACGCCAAAACGTGATTATTTTTGCGATTTCAACATAAGTTCAACCTTAGCCTTAACAGCCTCCTTAAGCTTAATCGAATACAAATCATGTAATATAAACACCGTATCTATTCCTTCTAAATTAAACTTGTCCACTGCAGAAAGTTCATCTCTTTGATATACAATTTTATCTTTGCTTATTCCTGCTATTTCAAGTCTTACCAGACCATCTAAATAACGTGCTCCTGCAATTATTATCTGTGTAATGCTGTCATCATTCAAAAATTCATAGTCTGTGTCATATTGCCATGCTGTGTTCTCACTACCTTTTGCTGCCTCGTGCAAGTCATCTAGTAAAAGTATTACAGCTTTCTTGCCTTTATATTTTCTTACATAATCAAATACTCTTGAGCAAGCAATTGGGTTCATCCCTTTTGCTAAATGTGTTACAACTTTTATTCCATTTACAGTTTCTTCACTGTACCTTGTATCCACAATTTTTTGCTTTTTTAGTGAATCATTTATTTGGTCTCTACTAAGCCCTAATTGCTTTAATACAGTAATTACGGTAACAATGTTATATATGTTTATAATATTATCACTGATTAAGTCATACTCTTCTTCCATTTCACCATTTTTCAAAGTCAACTTCATATTCTCCAAATCTAACTTTGTTGCTAAATAATCTGTGTCTGGTGATTTAAAATCACAATTTGGGCAATGTGCTTTTCCAATATGATTATATCTAACATAATCATATACTAGTTTGCTATTGCATTTTGGACATACAATAATGTCTCTTGCAATATTTATACATTTGTCTCCATCTGTATCTAATCTATCTATTCCAAAATATATTCTGTTATTCTCTGGAGCTATATTGCTTGCTATTAAGTCATCTCCATTTAATATTAGAGTGGTTTCTTTTGGTATGTTCCTTGTTAAAATTTCTGAGATAAACTCTGTATGAGCATTTCTCATTAGTGAATCTCTAAATAAATTTGTGCACACCAAATAAGTAGGTGTCATATATGGATATATTTTAGGAGAACTTCTTTCATCCACCTCGAAAACAGCCAAATCTTTCTTTGCTTTTCCCATCATTGTTGCGCCACTTATTAAAGCAGTAGCAACACCTGCATCTATATTTGACCCATATCTATTATCTATGAATATATAATTATTATCTTTAAGTATGTCTTCTATCATATTACATACTGTAGTCTTTCCATTAGTTCCAGTAACTGCAACTATTGTACGTGGTTTCTCTATCTTTCCAATAAAGTCCTTGCAAACTTTTATCGCAAATTTACCTGGAAAAAACGAAGCATTTCTTCTAAATATCTTTAATAATACTGTTCCCGCCTTTGCTCCCCATAGAGCTATATAAAATTTTAACCCCTTTTTCATCTTATTCTCATTCCTTTTAAGTTATCATGTATTATTTCGTTTGTAATTATAACTTATATTTTCCTATAAAGCAAGAAAAGAATATAAATTTTATTTTTGTTTGCATTCCATAAACAATGAAAAAGCATCTTTAAAACATTGCTTGTATGCTTCTTCTATATAGCTTGACATTTTTATCTCATAATTTTCTATAAGTAAGTCCAAATCATTTAAAGTCTGATTTTTCTTCTCAGTATTTTCTATACTTTCATTTAAAATTTCTTGCATTTCTTCTATTGACATATCATTTAATTTTTCTTTTATTTCTTTTGTGCAAACTCCTAATCTTTCTTGTCTTGACTTAAAAATTTCATCAAGAATATCAAGATTTTCACTTAAATTGTCCATATTATCACATTCCTTTCATTTTGTCGCTTTAGGGACAGACCTTTTCGCGACATTTAATATGACTTAGTATACATTATCTCTAATTTTTCAAAAAAAATTCTAATTCAGATAAATTTTAACACAATTTACCCTATTTGTTTATTGATATTTAAAATAATAATTATATAATATTTATGGGATTATTTTTGTTTAAATTACTTTTTTCGACAAACTTTTTACTTTATTTTTGGTATAATAAGTTTGCTAGAAGGGAATGATAGTTATATGAAAAACAATCTAGAAATTGGTAATAGAATTAGAACTATACGTGAAACCATGAACTTAACAAGAAGTTCTTTTTCTGAAAAAATTAATATTTCAGAGACATTCTTATCACAAATAGAAAGAGGCGAAAAGTCTGTTAGTCTAAATACTTTGTTAAGCATTTGTAATAATACTGGCTTTTCTGCAGATTACATACTATTTGGAGAAACTAATACATCTTCAATATCCAATAGAATTGTGAATATTCTAAATCAATTACCACCAGAAGTTAATACAATAGTATATGATATGACTTGTTCTCTTAATAGTCTGTATAACAAGAATAAAAATAAAAATGATTAAAATAACTTTTCAAAGATAGAATTAAAAAATTCTATCTTTGTTTAACTTTTGAATACTTCATAAAGTAATTTTTCTATGCTTGCTAATCTTCTTTCAAATATAGTATTAGTCATGTCACTAATCTCATTATACTCTAGAAGCTTAGCAAATTTTTGCATATTTACCTTATGATTAGTATCAATTTTCATTTGCATGTTTTTTTGTTCGTTTTTTATTTCGTTTAATAGTTCGTTTATTTGTGCGATTAATGCTTCAAGTGTTTCTTCTCCAGACACATTTTTTGACATATAATCACCTCATCTTTACTACAGTAAATATTTTACCATAAAGTAGATAATAAATCAATAGATTTGCGAAAATTTGTTCAATTGAAACAAAGGGGACGGAGCATTTGTTTCAATTTTGCAACAATAGGGACACACCTTAGTTTAAACATTGAACTAATGTGGTATTATTTCGCTCAAATATCGAACAAATTAGACATACTTCAATTTAAAATCTTGCCTCCTCCTAAAACGATATCTCCCAAATAGAATACAACAGATTGTCCTGGAGTAATTGCTCTTTGTGGCTCAGCAAATGTCACTTTTGCGATTGCATTTTTTATACTACTATTTTCTGTGTTTCTTTTCACTTTGCTTTTTATTACATTAATATCATCTTCTGCCTTTTGATTATCTTCACTTTCAACATATCTTAACTCTAGCTTAGCATCCGCTTCTTTCGCCCTATATCTTACCTTTGCCTTTATATCAATTGCTTTACTTAAATCAATATCTAGTAGAAAGTTTAGTTCATTTGCAGTAAGTTCATTGCTATACAATTCTTTTTCTGTTCCAACCACAACTTCATTTTTTATTGTGTCTAGTTTAATCACGTACAAAGGCTCTTTATATGCTATTCCAAGACCTTTTCTCTGGCCTATTGTGTAATTTATAAGTCCAGAATGTTTTCCTAGAATTGTTCCATCTTCTAGAATAATATTACCTTGCTTAAATAAATTATTTTCTTCAAGATTATCATTGTTAAGACTAGTGCTTACTTTTTCTTTAATTGTATGTTCTTCATTTTCTCCGCAAACTTGCTGTCTCAAAAAGCTCACATAATCATTATCAGAAATAAAGCAAATCTCTTGGCTATCCTTTTTTTCTGCAACTTTCAAGCCATTGTCTGAAGCAATTTTTCTAATTTCTTCCTTATTCTTAAAATCAGCTAAAGGAAAAATTATTTTAGGCAAAATTTCTTTGTTTATACCATATAAAAAATACGTCTGGTCTTTGCCTGCAGCATCTGATTTTTTCAAAACATATTGATTGTATTTATCAGAAAACTCTACTTTTGCATAATGACCTGTTGCAATAAGCTCACAATCTAATTCCTGCGCCACTTTAGCAAAAGCTCCAAACTTCATAAATTTGTTACATTCCACGCATGGGTTTGGAGTTTTAGCACACATATATGAGCATATAAAATTATCTACCACTTTTTCTTTGAATTCATCTCTCAAATCAATTACATGATGCTCTATTCCTAATTGCTCACATACCGATTTTGCATCATTTATCGCACTTGTTTCTATGTTTTGGCTATTTTCTTCCCATAAGCGCATTGTAGCACCTACTACTTCATAACCCTGTTGCTTAAGTAACAAAGCTGAAACAGAACTATCTACTCCTCCACTCATGCCTAATAAAACTCTTTTGCTCACTAAAAAATCATTCCTTTCTTTACACTTGGGGACACTCCTTTTTGTCAATTTTCTTTGACACTTTAGGAGTGTCCCTAAGCGTAAACTTTATTCCTTAGGTGCGTCCCTCTTGTTTCATTTTTGAAACAAATGCTCCGTCCCCTTTGTTTCAACCTTAATATGTACATCTTCTAGTTGTTTTTCTGTAACAGCGCTTGGTGACCTCATAAGTAAGTCTCTTGCTTTCTTATTTTTAGGGAATGCTATTACCTCTCTTATATTATCTGAATCTGCAATAAGCATTACCATTCTATCTAGTCCTGGTGCTGCTCCTGCATGTGGTGGTGTTCCATATTGGAATGCATTGTATAAAGCTCCAAATCTAGTTTCTACTTCTTTTTCTGTGTATCCTGCTATTTCAAATGCTTTAACCATAAGTTCTGGGTCATGATTTCTTACTGCACCTGATGCCATTTCATATCCATTACATACCACGTCATATTGATATGCTAAAATCTCTAATGGATCTTTATTTTCTAATGCCTCTCTTCCACCTTGTGGCATAGAGAATGGGTTATGATTAAAATCTATTGTTCCTTCATCAGATAATTCATACATTGGAAAATCTGTTATAAAGCAAAATCTGTATACATTCTTTTCTAGTAAGTCTAATCTTTTTCCAAGTTCTATTCTAACTAATCCAGCAATTTTTTGTGCTGTTTTTAGTTCATCTGCCACAAAGAAAATCGCATCATTTTCTTTTACTCCATATTCTTTCTCTAATCCTTGCTTAATATCATCAGTTATAAACTTTGCAATTCCACCAGTATATCCATTTTCTTTGTCTACTTTTACCCATGCCAAGCCATTTGCTCCTGCTTCTTCTTTTGCAAAATCTGTCATGCTATCAAAGAACTTTCTGCCTTGCTCTGCTCCATTTGGCACAACAATTATCTTTATAGTTTTACCTTTAAAGGCATTAAACTCAGTATTTGTAAACAACTTAGTTGCATCTTGTATAATAAGTGGATTTCTTAAATCTGGTTTATCTATTCCGTATTTCTCCATTGCCTCTCTATATGGAATTCTCTTAAATGGAGTTTCATCCACTTTCCAGTTAGTATGCTCTTTAAATACAGTTGTAAAGATATCCTCAAGTACCTTAAATACATCTTCTTGCTCTGCAAAACTCATTTCAAAGTCCAATTGATAAAACTCACCTGGAGCTCTATCTGCTCTTGGATCTTCATCTCTAAAGCATGGAGCAATTTGATAATATTTATTAAATCCAGACACCATTAGAAGTTGCTTAAATTGTTGAGGTGCTTGTGGTAAAGCATAAAACTCACCTGCATGTAACCTACTTGGCACTAAATAATCCCTTGCTCCCTCTGGAGAAGAATTAGCTAATATTGGTGTTTGAATTTCAGTAAAGCCAAGCTCATCCATTTTTCTTCTTAAAGTTTTCATCACTTTAGAACGAAGTAAAATTGTTTTATGCAATTTATCATTTCTCAAATCTAAAAATCTATATTCTAATCTTAAATCTTCCCTTGCTTCTCCTGTTTTTTCAGAGTTAACTTCAAAAGGCAAAACATTTTTGCATTTACCTAAAACATTAATCTCTTCTGCTTCAATCTCAATTTCTCCAGTTGGAATTTTAGTATTTTTATTGCTTCTTTCTACAACTTTTCCTTTAACATTTATAACGCACTCTGTCACAAGCTCACCAGCCTTAGCCATAAGATCATCATTATCACTTACAACAACTTGAGTAATTCCAAACTCATCACGTAAATCTATAAAATACATTGAGCCCAAATTTCTTATTTTTTGTACCCAACCTGCAATTAAAACTGTTTCTCCTACATTTGCTATATTTAATTCACCACAATTATGGTCTCTATACATTATTATCAATCCTTTCCGTGAAACAAAAGGGACGGAGCATTTGTTTCATTTCTGCAACAAGAGGGACACACCTCCATAAATATGCTCGTTTTCCCACATTTCTCCAACTATTTTACTACATGTACACGTTTAAATCAAGACTTTTGGCATAATTTAAAGAGGTCCGAAGACCTCTTTGTTAAAGTACGGGAAGGACCACGCGGAAACTTCGAAAATCACCAGCTACTCCAAATTCATAGTAGAAAAAGAACACGCCGGCATAGGTCGTAGCACTACAATAGCCTCCACGGGCAAAAAATGGATAATTAGCATTAGGAAAGAGGGAGAAATCACTGTACCAGCTGTTCATATGCGGACTGTTACTGCTCGATGATGTTTCATATACAGCGTCGCCATACTTTCCATTTGTTGGAATTGATACTTCATAATTGTTTGATTCACTATCACTACTTCCTATACTATATACGTCTTTATATTTATCTGCTGCATTTACTAATGTACTTCCAAAAGTTTGTAAATTGCTATGTCCATTATTTACATATCCTGCTACATATTCCAAGGCTCCTCCACTCATGTCATATACTCCTGTTACATTTCCTGTTGTACTTGCTTGTTGGCCATTTGTTGTATTATATGCATTTGTTACTCCACTTGCACTTTCTGCATTTACGCTATCTCCTGCATTTCCTGTTATATAGGTGCTACTATTATTTTTCCACACTTCACTTCCTTTTCCATATGTTGCATTTTGACTTAAGTACGCTACTGCTCCCCATTCGCTATTCTTCATCATATGTGGATCTACTACGCTATCACTTGTGTTTAAGCCATATGGGTTGTCGCTTGAGTTCATATTTGTACATACTGTAAACATGTTACTTATTTGGATGTATCTCCAACTACTCACTCCTGCTTTTATTTGGACTGTTTTACTCGTTGTATTATCCCCACTACTGCTATTACTATTTCCTTGTGCACTGCTTGTCTCATATTTTCCTACCCAGAATCCACTTAATGCCGTTCCTCCATAGTTAAATGCTGGATGTACTACATAATCTTCCATTCCACTTCCTGTACTATAATTTGGATACGTTTCATTATATGTCTTTGTCTTTTCTTTATTTTGATTGTTTGTATCTATAAACACTATATTTATATTTCCTGCTCCTGTTGTTCCATCACTTGGATTTATCTCTTCTCCACTTTGATGATATCCGCTTGTTATCTGATATGCATACCTTGGTATCCATACTAGCATTGTATATGCTGAGTTTTCATTTAATGTTCCATCGCTATTAAATACATCTACTGTTCCTGTCGCATCTTTTCCTGCATTTGCTCCCTCTTCTGGTGTTAGTACTACATTTGCCCACTCTTTATTTGCATAATTATACCATCCGCTATCATTTGCTGTTGTTTTTACCCATTTGCTTTGAGTACTATCCCATTTTACTGGCGTCATTCCATTGCTCAAGCTTGGCCTTGTTGGTAATACATCTACAAATTCTGGTTTCTCTGGCTCTTCTATCTCACTGTCTTCTGCCATCACATTTAAGTATTCTTCCATCACTCTATTCATTTCTTCTTGTTCTGCTACTGTTGAATTTGCCGACATATCCTTTGCAAGTTGTGCTTGTTTTATTAATCCATTATCCCCCAATGCCATATTTATTGTTACTGTCGCTAAGATTATAATAATTATTATTGTTATTACTAGTGCCACTAATGTTATTCCTTTTTGATTTTTTGTTCTGTACATGTTTTTCACTTTGCTTTTTCCCTTACATCTCTTCTCTTTTTCTTTCATTTTACTTTTTCCTCCTATAATTTAATT
>CAMOBD010000036.1 GCA_946578345.1 uncultured Clostridium sp. | reverse complement strand
ATATTAGAAAAATGGCTGAAGAGGCAAAAGTCGCAATAAGAAGTATAAGAAGAGATGCAATAGATGAAGCAAAAGCAATGCAAAAGAACTCTGAAATGTCAGAAGATGAGCTAAAGGTTGCAGAGGATAAAATTCAAAAATTAACAGATAAGTATGTTGATGAGATTGACAAGATACTTGATAAGAAAGAGAAGGAAGTAATGAGTATTTAGGAGGAGTTATGACAATTAATGACATAGATAAAGAACTGATGCCACAGCATATTGCAATTATAATGGATGGCAATAGAAGATGGGCAAAAGAAAGAGGTTTAGACCCAAGACTTGGACACAAAGAGGGAGCTGAAACTCTAGAGAGAATTGCGACTTATGCAAATGAGATAGGGTTAAAATATATGACTGTTTATGCTTTCTCTACAGAAAATTGGAAGAGAACCAAAGAGGAAGTAGGAGCTCTTATGAAATTGCTTGAAATATACTTAGATAAGTTTTTAAACAGAGAAAGCTTGCGAAATATACGTATACGATTACTAGGTGATGTAGAGGGACTTAATCCAAGTTTAAGGGATAGAATTTATAAAATTGTAGAGAAGTCTAAAGATAATACAGGGCTTACCTTAAACATTGCATTTAACTATGGTGGGAGAGATGAAATAGTAAGAGCTGTAAGAAAAATTTCTGAAAAAGTAAAGAATGACGAGATAAATATTAATGAAATTGATGAAGATATGGTTTCAAACAACTTATATACTCAAGGAGAGCCAGAGCCTGATTTATTAATTAGACCAGGAGGAGAACTAAGAATAAGCAATTTCTTGTTATGGCAATTGGCATATACAGAGTTTTTGTTTGTTGATAAGTATTGGCCAGACTTTTCAAGAAAAGATTTACTAGAGGCAATTTATACATATGAAAAAAGAAATAGAAAATTTGGAGGAAAATAAGAAAAGATTTGCAAATGTGTATGACACCAAAATACATACTGCAAAGAAAAATTAACAATCATTAATAACACATGAAAGGAATAGAAAAATGAACATAAAGAGAGTATTATCAGGAATTATTTTATTCCCAATATTTGCGCTTGTACTAATATTTGGGAATAAATACGTAGTAGATGTATTTATAAGCGTTGTTGCTATTATGAGTTTGCATGAATTCTATAAAGCTTTTAAAGGTAAAGCAAATCCAATACAATGGCCAGGTTATATAACTGCATTTCTTATATGTTTTATTCATTTAATACCAAATGAATATGTGTTACCATCTATAACATTAATTATTTTGTTAAATGTACTAGTACTATTTACTCAAGTTGTTGTAACATCACTTAAAAGAAATATAACTGATATTGCAATATCTCTTCTAGGATTATGTTATATAGTATTTTTTCTAATGTTTGCACCATTAATTAGAGATAGTTTAGAGGACGGTAAAATCCTTATTTGGTATGTATTCTTTGCAGCGTGGGGAACAGATATATTTGCTTATGCTATAGGAAGAAAGATAGGAAAACATAAATTTACAGAGATTAGTCCAAATAAATCAATAGAAGGATGTGTTGCAGGATTATTTGGTTCGATAATTATGTGTATGGTATATACTTTTGTTTGCAACTTAATCTGGGATGTAAATATTAGTTACTTATATATATTTGGAATATCAATATTCTTAAGTGTAATAAGTCAAATAGGCGATTTGGCAGCATCTGCAGTAAAAAGACATTGTGGTATAAAAGATTTTAGCAATTTGATTCCAGGACATGGTGGGCTATTGGACAGAATAGATAGTGTAATATTTATTTTGCCTTTTGCATATTTTTTACTAAGCATTATTTAGAGGTATGATAGATGAGCTTGATTATTACAGTTTTAAAAATAATAGTAATACTAGGTTTCTTAGTCTTAATTCATGAGACAGGGCACTTTTTGGTTGCACGTTTGTGTAAGATAAAGGTTAATGAATTTGCAATTGGGTTTGGTCCTCTTATATGGAGCAAAGAGACTGAAAAAACTAAGTATTCACTAAGATTAATTCCACTTCGGTGGATATGTGAATATGCTAGGAGAAGAAGAACGTTCTGAAGAAGAAGGTTCTTTTAGCAATGCTAGTATTCCAAAAAGAATTGCTATTGTTGCAGCAGGAGGGCTTGTAAATATTATATTTGCAATACTTTTGTATATTGTACTTGTGGCAATAGTAACTGGAGATTTTGTAAGAGCAGTTAGTTCTACTGGTAATTTTATTATGGCAATGTGGGAAAGCATAAAACTTATCTTTACAGGAGGAGTTACTGTAAATGACCTAATGGGACCAATAGGAATATCTGAAGTTGTAGCACAAACAAGTAGTGTAATTGATTTTCTTTACATCATGGCACTTGTATCAATGTCACTTGGTGTAACAAATTTACTTCCATTTCCACCACTTGATGGAGGAAAGATTTTGATATATATTATAGAGGCAATTAGAAGAAAGCCTTTAAAAGAAAATTTTGAATTAAAGCTGCAAATGATTGGATTTTTAGCATTAATTACACTTTCCGTATACGTCGCATTTAACGATGTAGGCAGAATTATAAATTAGGAGATGAACTCATGGAAAAAACAATAAAAGAAATATTTAAAGATTATAATTCAGAAAGTTTTTCACTAAATGCAGGTAGAATTAAGTCTATAAATTTGTTTAAAAAGACAAATAAATTAGAGCTAATTATTACAGCAGATGAGTTTATAAAAATCGAGGATATATACAAATTTGAGCAATATTTAAAGCAAAGATTTAATATTTTTGAAGCAAGTATAAAAGTAGAGTATACTAAAGAACTTGATGTTGACTTGCAACAAGAATGGAATTTGATTATATGTTACATGGCACATAAGCATCCACTAAGTAAAGCTTTTTTGCGCAATAGTACAATTGAGATACACGAAAAAGAAATCACAGTAAATATGGCAATGAAAGGCAAAATGGTTTTAGATGCCAAAAAGTTTGATGAAATATTATCAAATATTATAGAGGATGTATATGGATTAAAATATAAAATAACTTTTGTGGAAAATGTTTCAGAAGATGCTATAAAGCAATATATGGAACATGCTATGCAGCTTGAGCAAGAGGCTATTAAGCATGCCGAAATGATAGCACAAGAGGAGAGAAATGCTGCTGAGGAAGAAAGCCAAGCAAGCAAAAAGAAAACACAAAAAAGCGGCGGAGAAAGTAGCACAAGTTCACCTCAAGAGGTTAGTGTGTCTATAGAAGTCCCACAAGAAAAAGAAGAGGAGAATTCTCCATTAATATATGGAAGAAGTCTAAAGCTAAAAGAGCAATTAGTAAAGATAATAGATTTAAGTGTGGACAGTGGAAAAGTTGTTTTGGATGGCGAAATACTAAATATAGACTCACGTGAACTTAAAAGTGGAAAAGTACTTGTTATGTTTGATTTGTTTGATGGAAGTAGTACTATTACTTGTAAAGTATTCTCAGAGGGAGATAAGTCAAAGGAACTAATAGGAAGACTAAAAGGTGCAAAAGGTGTAAAACTAGAAGGGACTGCACAATTTGACCCATTTGCAAAAGAGCTTGGGGTTATTGCAAATGTTATTATAGAGAGCACTGGATTAAAGAAGCAAGTTAGAATGGATAATGCAAAAGAAAAAAGAGTTGAGCTTCATATGCATACACAAATGAGCCAAATGGATGGAATGACTTCTGCAACAGATTTGTTAAAGAAAGCTGCAAAATGGGGAATGAAGTCAATAGCTATAACAGACCATGGAGTTGTACAAGCATTTCCAGAGGCACATCACTTTTGCGAGAAAAATCCAGATTTAAAAGTTATTTATGGAGTTGAGGCATATCTAGCACCAGATAGAACACCAGTAGTATCTTTTCCAAAAGGACAAGATTTAGATACAACATATTGCGTGCTAGACTTAGAAACAACAGGTTTTTCATTCAGAACTGAAAAGATAACTGAAATTGGTATAATGAAAATAAAAAATGGAGAAGTACTAGATGAGTTTTCATGTTTCGTAAATCCTGAAAAGCCAATACCACAAAGAGTTGTAGAAGTTACAAATATTACAGATGATATGGTAAAAGATGCAGAGACAATTGATAAAGTATTTCCTAAAATGATGGACTTTATAGGAGATAGTGTACTAGTTGCACATAATGCAGATTTTGACATAGGATTTTTGAAATACAATGCGACACAATTGGGATATACTTTGAACAATACATATTTGGACACTTTGAGATTAGCAAAAGAATTGTTTCCAGATTACAAAAAATACAAATTGGGAATAATTGCAGAAAATCTAGGAATAAAAGTGGAAGTAGCACATAGAGCCTTAGATGATGTTGACACAACAGTAAAAGTGTTTAATGTAATGATTGACATGCTTAAAGAAAAAGGTGCTAAAAAAATAGAAGATATTGATACAATATGTGCAGGAAAGACAGATTTTAAGAGACTTCCAACATATCATGCAATTATATTAGCAAAGAATTATGTAGGTTTAAAGAATTTGTACAAATTAATTTCTTTTTCACATTTGCACTATTTCTATAAAAAACCACGTATTCTAAAATCATTATACAAGAAATATTCTGAGGGATTAATTCTTGGAAGTGCATGTGAACAGGGAGAAATATATAGAGCAATTGTTGCAGGTAAGACTGATGAGGAAATCGAAGCAATTGCAGCAGATTATGACTATTTAGAGATACAGCCAATTGGAAATAACATGTTCATGGTAAGAAATGGAACAGTACCAGATACAAAAGCATTGGAAGATATAAATAAAAAGATAGTTGAACTTGGAGATAAACTTGGAAAGCCAGTAGCTGCAACTTGTGACGTACATTTTATGGATCCACAAGATGAAATTTACAGACGTATCTTAATGGCTGGACAAGGTTATGATGATGCAGATGAGCAAGCACCACTATATCTTCGTACAACAGAAGAAATGCTTAAAGAATTTGAATATTTGGGTGAAGAAAAGGCATATGAGGTAGTTGTTACAAACACAAATAAAATAGCTGATATGTGTGAAAAAATAAGCCCAATCTCTCCAGAAAAATGTCCACCACATATTGATGGATGTGAGCAAACAATAAAAGATATTGCGTATAACAAAGCACATGAACTATATGGAGATCCACTTCCAGATTTGGTACAAGAAAGACTAGATAAAGAGTTAAACTCAATTATAAAAAATGGGTTCTCAGTAATGTACATCATAGCACAAAAACTAGTATGGAAATCAAATGAAGATGGATACATAGTTGGTTCAAGAGGTTCTGTTGGTTCATCATTTGTTGCAAATATGACAGGTATTACAGAGGTAAACTCACTTCCACCACACTATAGATGCCCTAAATGTAAATATTCTGACTTTACTGATTATGGATATGCATGTGGATTTGACTTGCCAGATAAAGACTGTCCAAAATGTGGAACAAAGATGATAAAAGATGGAATAGATATACCATTCGAAACTTTCCTTGGATTTAATGGAGATAAAGAGCCAGATATAGACTTAAACTTCTCTGGAGAATATCAAGCAAAAGCACATAGATATACAGAAGTAATATTTGGAAAAGGAACAACATTTAAAGCTGGAACAGTTGGTACAGTAGCAGACAAAACAGCATATGGATATGTAAAGAAATATTACGAAGAAAGAGGAGTACCAATTAATAATGCTGAAGTTTTGAGAATTGCAAAAGGATGTACAGGAATAAAAAGGACAACAGGACAGCACCCAGGAGGAATTATAGTTGTACCAAAAGGAAGAGAAATATATGAATTCTGTCCAGTACAACACCCAGCAGATGACCCTAACTCAGACATTATAACAACTCATTTCGATTACCACTCAATAGACCAAAACTTACTAAAACTTGATATACTAGGACATGATGACCCAACAATGATAAGAATGCTATTTGATATAACAGGAATTGACCCAACAAAAGTACCACTTGATGATAAAGAAACAATGTCAATCTTTAGCTCTACAGATGCATTAGGAGTAACACCAGAGCAAATAAAGAGCAAAGTGGGAAGCTATGGAATACCAGAGTTTGGAACAAAATTCGTAAGAGGAATGCTTGTAGATACAAAACCAACAACATTTGACGAATTAATACGTATATCTGGATTATCACATGGTACAGACGTATGGCTTGGAAATGCACAAAGTTTAATAGAAGATGGAACAGTAACCTTGAATGAGGCAATATGTTGCCGTGACGATATTATGATATATCTAATAAAGAAAGGCTTGCCACCAAACCATGCATTCAAAATAATGGAAACAGTACGTAAAGGAAAAGCATTGAAAGACCCAGAAAAATGGGCAGAATATGTAGCAATGATGAGAGAACATAATGTGCCAGAATGGTATATAAAATCATGTGAAAAAATAAAATACATGTTCCCAAAAGCCCACGCAGCAGCATATGTAACAAATGCATTTAGAATAGCATGGTTTAAAGTACATGAGCCAAAAGCATATTATGCAGCATACTTCACAATTAGAGCAGACGAATTCGACAGTGACATCATGTGCTATGGAAAAGAAAAAGTAATAAACAAAATGAAAGAAATAGACTTAGCAGGAAACAGCGCCACAACAAAAGACAAGAACATGTATGCAATACTAGAACTTGTACTAGAAATGTATGAAAGAGGAATAAACTTCTTGCCAATAGACTTGTATAAATCACACGCAACAAAGTTCCTAGTAGAAGAAGACGGAATACGTCCACCACTAAACAGCATACCTGGACTTGGAACAGTAGCAGCAGAAGGAATCGACGACGCAAAAAAAGAGGGAAAATTCATGTCAATAGACGACATGAAAATCCGCTCAAAAATAGGAAAATCTGTAATAGAACTTTTAGACAGAGTAGGCTGTCTAAAAGGAATGAGCCAAAGCAACCAAATGAGCTTGTTTGGGTGAAACAAAGGGGACGGAGCATTTGTTTCAAATTTGAAACAAGAGGGACACACCTAAGAATTTTAAAATTCGTTGACTTTGGTAATAAAATAATATATTATATATGCAAATCTTTTAAGGGTGTTCTAATAGAATGCCCTATTTTTTACTGTAAAAATATTGAAAAAGTATACATAACATGATATAATACTGCTGGAAAAATTGTTTTAAATAATAGAAAATTGCATTTTCTATTATTTAAAGAAGGCTAGGATCGCAATTGCCTTTGAGATTTCCTCCTGTTAGTCGGAAACTCAAATCGGCACAAACAAAGGGCGACCAAGGTCGCTTTGTTTTAAAAGGAGAAATGTATATGGAAAGTAAATTCGGAGCAAATGGTAAAACAAATGAAAAAGAATTAAGCAAATTAACAAAAGCAAAAGCAGTGCCAATGCGATTAGATGGAAGGAGCTTTTTAGAGATTTCCATATTATTAAATTGCGACGAAGATGCAATAGAAGAGTACTTAACCGGACTTAAGCTTACAGAAGAAACTATGAAATTATTATATAATAGGAAAGTGCCAAGTGAACAAATAAGCCAAAAATGTGACATTCCGATTAATGTTGTTAATAGTTGGAGAAATATTATAGCTACAAATAGACAAAAGAGAAGAGCAGAACATAAAGCTGACCATAAACTAGCTGTAAAGGAAATGATTAAAAAAGCTGATGATGGAAGAGCAAAATTTCTAGAATCAGTTAAAGTTAAGTCACAAGAACTAGTTTCACAAAGAAAACAAGGTACTATCACAAGTAAAGGAAATCAATATTCAGATATACCAAAGGCTAAACAAGGTCAAGAACGTTAAAGATTATAAAAATACTAAAGACTGTTGACAAATAAAAAATGTTAGCAGTCTTTATTCTACAAATTTTCATCGACAGGAAATTACATAATGTGTTTAGTAAACAGAAAAAAGAATAAAAAAATAGTTTTCATAAAATGTTTCAAATATTAATGTGGAAAACTTAAAAAATACAACCCACTATTTATAGTTATTCACAGACTTATCCACATTATCCACATATATGTGGATAGCGAAATGTTAAAAAAATACAATAATAATGTAACATAATGTCGTAAAAGAAATTAAAAAGAAAATATAAATATAAAAAAGTAGAAAAATGTCTGTGGATAAGTTGTGGCAAAAACCTTGACTTTTGAGCTGTATATTGATAAAATTTAAAAATGTAAAATGATATAAAGAGGAGTGTCCTAAACGTCTAAGGAAGGAAAGTGATTTATATAATGAGGGGAGAAAGAGGAGTAACATTAACATTGCTTGTTATTGCAACAATTATAGCAATTCTTATATGTACTATAATATATTGTATATTTTTTAGTCAAAATGGAATAGTTACTATGTTAGGAAAAACAAAAACAGTAATAGAGAATAGTTACAAAGAAGAAGCAGAGACTTTATCGCAAATGGAGGATTATATTGATAGTTATATGCCAGATGATAAGCTATATCTAAGTTATCATGGTGATTAGTTCATTATAGATAATATATGAAACCAAATGCTAAAAATAAAGAATAAAAACAGAGGAGTGTCCCAAAGTGTAAAATAAAATTGACAAAAAGGAGTGTCCCTAAGCGTAAAGAAAGGAAGTTAGAAAAAAATGGAAAATTTGACAATGGATAAAATAGTGAGCTTATGTAAGAATAGAGGATATGTGTATCCTGGCTCAGAAATATATGGAGGTTTAGCTAATACTTGGGATTATGGACCACTAGGTGTGGAGCTAAAGAATAATATAAAAAATGCATGGAGAAAGAAATTTATTCAAGAGAGCAAGCATAATGTAGGATTAGATGCAGCAATACTTATGAATCCTCAAACTTGGGTTGCATCAGGGCATGTGGGTAATTTTTCGGATCCATTAATAGATTGCAAAGAGTGCAAAACTAGACATAGAGCAGATAAATTAATTGAAGAATGGGCTCATGAACAAGGTAAAGATATGATCGCAGATGGTATGAGTGACGAAGAATTAATGAATTTCATTAAAGATAATCATATACCATGTCCAAATTGTGGAAAAGAGAATTTTACTGATATTCGTAAATTTAATTTAATGTTTAAAACTTTTCAAGGTGTTACAGAAGACAGCAAGTCAGAAATATATCTAAGACCAGAAACTGCACAAGGTATATTTGTTAACTTTAAAAATGTAATGCGTACAACAAGAAGAAAGTTACCAATGGGAATTGCTCAAATTGGTAAAGCCTTTAGAAATGAAATTACTCCTGGGAATTTCACATTTAGGACACGAGAATTTGAACAAATGGAGTTAGAATTTTTCTGTAAGCCTGGTACAGATTTGGAATGGCATAAATATTGGAAAGAATTTTGCGAGAATTGGTTAATAAGTCTAGGTATGAAAAAAGAGAATATTCGCTTAAGAGACCATTCACCAGAAGAACTATCACATTATAGCAATGGAACAACAGACATTGAGTTTGCTTTCCCTTTCGGTTGGGGCGAATTATGGGGAATTGCAGATAGAACTGATTATGACCTAAAACAACATATGGAACATTCTAAAGAGGATATGACATATTTAGACCCAGAGACAAATGAAAAATATATTCCATATTGTATTGAGCCATCACTAGGATGCGATAGAGTAGCACTTGCATTCTTATGCAACGCATATGATGAAGAAGAAATTGCAGAGGGAGATGTAAGAACTGTATTACATTTACACCCAGCATTAGCACCATACAAAGTAGCTGTTTTACCACTTTCTAAGAAATTAAGTGATAAAGCTGAAGAAGTATATGCGATGCTTTCTAAAAAGTTCATGTGTGATTATGATGAAGCAGGAAGCATTGGAAAAAGATATAGAAGAGAAGATGAAATTGGAACACCATACTGTGTAACAATAGATTTTGACACATTAGAAGATGAGAGTGTTACAATTAGAGATAGAGATACAATGGAGCAAGTAAGAGTTAAGATTGATGAGCTTGATAAGTGGTTACAAGAGAAAATAGAATTTTAAATTGAAAAATAATTGTGTTTTGGCGTTGTTAAACTTCACTGCGAAAATCCTCAGCGTACACCAAGTACGCTTCCGGTTTTCTTGCTCGTTTGCCTAGCCAAAACAACAATTCTTTTCCAATTTTGGTGATTGGATGTACCAAAATTTAATTCTTTCACAACATAGGAAAAGTAAGAAAACAGCAATTCTTTTCCAATTAGAGAATATAATATAAAGTGTCCTGAACATAAGAAGGGAATGATATAAAAATGGGAAATATAAAGTATATTTTTAAAAGATTAAAAACAATGGATAAAAAGGCGATGTTTGAAAAAATTGATTCTATTCATGAGAAAACAGGAAAGTCAAAACTATACCTTTTATTTGATATGCAAAGATGTGCTAGAAAATATGGCGCAGGATATATGGACTATGATTTGTTTGAAATGTATAACTTAACACCAGCACAGCGTGATACATATATTACAAGAGGAAGAAATAATGAGATAGTTGCTAAATATAATGACAAATCATACTTTCATTTATTTGAAAATAAAAATGAATTTAATGAATTGTTTAAAGATTATATAAAGCGTGAATGGATAAATGTAAAAGATACACCAAAGGAAGATGTAGTAGCTTTTATGCAGAGACATCCTGTGTTTATGGCAAAGCCTGTTGATGGTGGCTGTGGCCATGGAATAGAAAAAATTGATACTAGTGAATATAGCTCTTTAGATGAAGTGTATAATAAACTTGTGGAAGGTAATAATAACTTTGAACTAGAGGAAGTTATAAAACAACATCCAGCAGTTTCAGCAATTTATCCAGATGCTATTAATACTGTAAGAGTTGTTACAATTCTAAAAGATGGAGTAGCACATGTGATTTGTGCATATTTCAGAATTGGAAATGGCAAATTCGTTGACAATTTCAATAGTGGAGGAATGGTTGCACCAGTAAATGAAGTGACAGGAGAGGTAATTGATAGAGCTATAGATAAGAAGAAAAACTTATATGAAACACATCCTCAAACTGGAGCAAAGATAAAAGGCTTTAAATTCCCTGACTGGGATAAGGCAATAGCAATGTGCAAAGAAGCGGCAAAAGTAGTTCCTCGAATGGGATACATTGGATGGGATGTTTGCTTTACACCAGATGGACCAATATTTGTAGAAGGAAATGAATTCCCAGGACATGATATTTATCAGCTTCCAGAACATACACCAGACAAGATTGGTATGATGCCAAAGTTTAACATATAGCATTAATTCTAACAAATATTCCACTCAGACCTTTAAGAAATGATATTTAAAGTCCGTTCCATCTTGCTGGTAGACCTATTTTGTATTCTCCAGGTATTCGAATAAAAAATAGGTCTACCACGTGGAACTACATGAGCAAAAAAGAATAATATTACTTTTTTCATGTATATATGGTCTGAGTTATAAAATTTAAGATATACTAAAAATAGGAGAAAAAATTGAAAGGAAAGAGATTTAAGAAAAAAGCCAATTCTTTTATGAAGAATGTTGTGATTTTAATTTGTTCGCAATTGCTTATAAAAGTTTTGGGGCTTGTATATAAATTAGTCATAACCAATATAGAAGGTTTTGGAGATACAGGTCTTGGATATTATTCTGCAGGATACCAGATTTATGCCCTTTTGCTTACACTGTCATCAATAGGTATTCCAAGTGTTATATCTAAACTTGTTTCTGAACGAGTAGCAATTGGCGATACAAAAGGTGCTCAAAGAATATTTAGGATAGCATTTAAATTTTTTACAACCATAGGATTAATTCTATCAATAGGACTATTCTTAGGGGCAGATTTTATTGCTACAAATATACTTAATGTGCCAGATGTAGCATATGTAATGAAAGTGTTGTCACCTGCAATTGTATTTGTTGCAATGTCTGCAGTATATAGAGGATATTTCTCAGGACAACAAAACATGAAACCTACAAGTGTTTCTCAAACACTTGAACAATTCTTAAATTGTGTACTTTCTATAACTTTTGTATATGCATGTATAGGAAAAGATCCATACATTATGGCAGCAGCAGGAAATCTTTCTACAACATGTGCAATAGTAATAACATTTATGTACTTGTTAATGTATTATAAGCATAATAAGATTAGTATAAAAGGTTCTATAGAATCACCAGAAAGAAAAAAATCAGACAAAGAACTATTAAAAACAATTTTAGGAATATCAATACCAATTACAGTAAGCTCACTAATTTCAGTAATTAGTGGAGTAATAGATACTGCTACAGTAAGTAACTGTATCCAAATTTCGCTGCAAGATGCGGGGATGACAAAAGAAGCACTAGAACAAGCGGCAATGTCAGCAACAGGAATATTATCTAAAGTAGATACGTTAGTAAGCTTCCCACTTGCAATAAATCTAGCATTTTCAACAGCATTAACACCTGCAATATCTGAGGCACTAGCTATTAAAGATAAGAAAACTGCGTCAAGAAGATTATCTTTCTCATTCTTCGCATCATTAATAATTATCTTGCCATGCGCACTTGGATTTATAGCTTTAGCAGAGCCAATTTTGAAAATGCTATACCCAACAGCATCTGACGGAGCTGGAGTATTCATGATAGCATCAGTATCAATGATACTTACATCATTGTCACAAACTTTAACTGGTGGACTTTATGGTGTAAATCAATCAAAAATACCAGCAATAGCAGCAGGACTTGGCGCAGTAATTAAATTCATACTAAACATGATATTAATAAGTAATCCAAATATAGGAATATATGGAGCATCAATAAGCTCATTTGTATATCAAGTTATAGTGTTCTTCATATGCTATAACGTAATGAACAGATGTGTAAATATGCATATAAAATTCAAGACACATATATTAAAACCAGTAGTATCAGCAATAGGAATGGGGATAGTTGTATTCTTTGGATATAAATTATTTAGCACACTTGCAGGAAACACAGTAAGTACAATTCTATCAATTGTAATAGGAGCAATTTCATATTGCCTATTTATACTACTTACAAAAACACTTACAAAAGAAGATATTTTGATGATACCGTATGGAACAAAAATATATGGTGTGCTTGTGAAGTTGGGATTGTACTAAGTTGTGCAATTGGGGACAGACCCCAATTGCACAGAAAGGAAACATAAAATGGAGAATATGATTTGGTACTTTGTAATTTACTTGATTATAATCAATTTAATAGCATTTCTTACAATGTATATAGATAAGAGAAAAGCAAAATACGGAAAATGGAGAATACCTGAGCAAACCTTGTTTATACTAGCTGTAATAGGTGGTAGTATAGGTGCAATTGCAGGCATGTATACGTTTAGGCATAAGACTAAAAAACTAAGATTTTCAATAGGTTTTCCTGTAATTTTAGTTTTGCAAATAATACTTATTGTGTCATTATGGAATGATTTTGTGAAATAAAAAATAATAAAGTTTTTTTAATATACTAAAACAAATGTTACACCAATATTACAATTCTGTGACATTTTACTAAAAGTATTGAAAATAAGACATTGATAGTGTAAAATAAAATTATACTGCTAATTAATTGCAGAAATTATAATGATATTAATTTTAAAAAATATAAATCGAAAGAAAAGTGAAAGGATGTGAAAGAGATAAAAACGGAGAAAAAATAATCTAAAAAATAGCAAAAACAAAAGGAATAACGCTTGTGGCGTTAGTTATTACAATCATCATCTTAATAATACTAGCAACAGCAGCAATCAATTTTGCATTTGGAAATAATGGGTTAATTACGTAAGCAGAAAAAGCAAGAGACTTTTATGCAAATGACACAAAATACACAGATGATTCAATGAGTAATGTGGAAAGTTATATAGATGGAATAATCCCAGGAGGAAGTGGAGGAGAAGAGCCAACAACTCCAACTACAGTAGCAGAAGCAATAGAAGATGGAACAAAATTTACAGAAACAACAACAATAAAAGATGATTTAGATAATCCAGTGACTATACCAGGAGGATTCCAATTAGCAGAAGATAGTGGAACAAAAGTAGAAGAGGGGATTGTAATAGAAGATGATACAGAAAATCATAATCAATTTGTGTGGATACCGGTAGGAGAATATAATGTAACAGAGGAAACAGAAAAAATAACAGAGCCAGATGAACAAGATGGAAAATTAATAAATGAATTAAGTAGAAGAAATTGGGCAAATAAAGATGTAGTAGCAGAACCAACATTAGTCAGTGGAGATAGTGCAATAAAACCAAGTGTGGTAGATGCAGATTATTATGGAGAAGGAGATAGTCGTTCTTGTACTATGGTAGATGGAACAAACAGTATAGACGCATTTAAAACAAGTACAACAAATAGAGGAGGTTTCTACATTGGACGTTATGAACAAGGAACAGGAAATGTTTGTAAGGCTGGTGTGGATGCTTATACAAATGTAACAAGAGACACAGCAAAAACACAAGCAGAAAGTATGTATAGTGGAAAAACAGAAATAAAAGCTATTACCCAATTAATAAGTAGTTATGCATGGGATACAGCATTAAACTTTATATGTCAGACAAATACAGAAGAATATAAATTAGCAACAACAACAGATGAAACATATGGAAATATAGGAACAGGTCATAAAGAACAAACAGGAGAATATATAGTAGATGAAAAACCATCAGATAAATATTCAAATATTTATGATTTGTTAGGAAATTGTAATGAATTGACAACAGAGTACACTAATGGTGTCACTTTGAGGGGAGGTTTCTACTTCTACAGTTCTTACTACGCAACTGATCGCAACTTCACCGAGACGACTACCAGCAACGATCTCGTCGGTTTTCGAGTTCAACTTTATATGTAGGTCTGTAAGCTGTAAAATAGGTAGAAAAGATTTGACAAAAGCAGAAATTCGATAAAATCCTGTACTTCAACATACGGCTATCAAACGAAGTACTTTAGTAAGCGGGAATTTGGACGAGGGAAAAAAAGAGTCAATAGTTTTTGGAAAATTTTCTATTTAAAAGAGAAGAAAAAATTTTGATTTTTCTTCTCTTTATATATTTACTTTTTCAAAACTTATCTATATAATAATTAAAGAAAATTTTTACAAAACTTGTATAAAAATTTAAAATTGACAGAAGATACAAATAATAGGAGGAACGATTAGTTGGGAAAAAATTACGTTTTGGCGTTGTTAAACTTCGCATGCGAAAATCCTCGACGTACACCAAGTACGCCTCCGGTTTTCTTGCTCGTTTGCCTAGCCAAAACAGAAATTTTTTCCCAACTAGATAGTGCCTAAAGAAAGGAACGATTGTATGGATAAAAAGTATGTGTACTTATTTAGAGAAGGTAACGCAAATATGCGTGAGTTACTTGGAGGAAAAGGTGCTAATTTAGCAGAGATGACTAATTTGGGACTTCCAATTCCACAAGGTTTTACAATAACAACTGAAGCGTGCATTGAGTATTATGACAATAATGAGACAGTATCTGATACTGTTAAATCACAAATTTTTAATAGCTTAAGAGAACTTGAAAATATAACAGGAAAGCAGTTTGGAAATCCAGAGAATCCACTTTTAGTATCAGTTCGTTCTGGTGCAAGAGCTTCTATGCCGGGTATGATGGATACTATACTAAACCTTGGTTTGAGTAAAGAAGTTGTAGAAGCAATGGCTAAAAAGAATGAGCGTTTTGCTTATGATAGTTACAGAAGATTTATTCAAATGTTTAGTGATGTTGTAATGGAAATTCCAAAACCTTTATTTGAAAATGCAATAGATGAGATGAAACAAAAGAAAGGTGTTAAGCTAGATACAGAGCTTGACGCAAATGATTTAAAAGAGTTAGTAGAGATTTTTAAAGGAATATACAAAAAAGAGCATGGCTCAGATTTTCCAACTAATCCAGAGGAACAATTGATTGAGGCAGTAACTGCAGTATTCCGTTCTTGGAATAATCCTAGAGCTATAACATATAGAAGATTAAATGATATACCAAGCAGCTGGGGAACAGCGGTTAACGTGCAAGAAATGGTATTTGGAAATATGGGAGAAGATTGTGGTACTGGTGTTGCTTTTTCTCGTAACCCAGCAACTGGAGAAAACAAAATATTTGGTGAGTACCTAATGAATGCACAAGGAGAGGATGTTGTTGCAGGTATTCGTACACCACAGCCAATAGAGACATTAAAAGAAACTGATATGGAGGCATATCAAGATTTTGTAATGTATGCAAACAAATTAGAAAAACATTACAAAGATATGCAAGACATGGAATTCACTATAGAAAATGGAAAGCTATATTTCCTTCAAACAAGAAATGGAAAAAGAACAGCAACAGCAGCACTTCAAATTGCCGTGGATTTAGTAAATGAGGGAATGATAACTGAAAAAGAGGCGGTCCTAAGAGTAGAGCCAAATCAATTAGACCAATTGTTACATCCAAACTTTGACCAAGAAAAATTAAAGGCAGCAAAGCCAATCGCAAAAGGACTAGCAGCATCTCCAGGAGCAGCAACAGGTAAAGTAGTATTTACTGCAGAAGAGGCACTAGAGAAATACGAAGCAGGAGAAAAAGATTTAATATTAGTAAGACTTGAAACATCTCCAGAAGATATTGATGGTATGCATGTATGCCATGGAATACTTACAGTAAGAGGAGGTATGACATCACATGCGGCAGTTGTGGCACGTGGTATGGGAACTTGTTGTGTATCTGGATGTTCAGAAATAACTGTAAATGAAGAAGAAGGAACATTTTCAGTAGGTGGTAACACATATCATGATGGAGACTGGATTTCATTAGATGGAAGCACAGGAAATGTATATGGAGAAAAAATAGATACAGTAACAGCACAAGTTACAGGAAACTTTGCTAAATTTATGGAATGGGCAGATAGATATAGACAAATGGAAGTAAGAACAAATGCAGATACTCCAAAAGATGCAAAACAAGCATATGAATTTGGAGCACAAGGAATTGGATTATGTAGAACAGAGCATATGTTCTTTGTGCCAGAAAGAATTGCGGCTATAAGAGAGATGATAGTATCTAAGACAAAAGAGCAAAGAGAAAAAGCATTAGAGAAAATACTTCCAATGCAAAGAGGAGATTTTGAAGGACTATTTAGAGAAATGAAAGGACATCCAGTAACAATAAGATTGTTGGACCCACCATTACACGAGTTCTTGCCACATACAGACGAAGAAATAAAGGCTTTAGCAAAAGACATGAACATGACTTTTGAGGAATTAAAAGACATTGTAGTAGGATTGCATGAATTTAACCCAATGATGGGACACAGAGGTTGTAGACTAGATGTAACATATCCAGAAATTGGTGTAATGCAAACAAAAGCAATTATAGGGGCTGCTATAAATGTAAAAAAAGAAGGAATAGATGTAAAACCAGAAATAATGATACCACTAGTTGGAGACTATAAAGAGCTTGTATATGTAAAACAAATTATTACATCTACAGCAGATGAGATGTTAAAAGAAGCTGGCATGGACATCAAGTACATGGTAGGAACAATGATAGAAATACCAAGAGCTACACTTATTGCAGACAAAATTGCGAAAGAAGCAGAATTCTTCTCATTTGGTACAAATGACTTAACACAAATGACATTTGGATTTAGCC
>CAMOBD010000035.1 GCA_946578345.1 uncultured Clostridium sp. | reverse complement strand
AAGTCAGAAAACGAATTAATTGAGCTATATTCAAATGTAGATATGATAATAATTGATGATTTAGGAACAGAAAAAATAAGCAACTGGGCATTAGAAAAATTATATACAATAATAGAAAATAGGAATGAAAATAGATTACCAATAATTATTACAACAAGATTTGATAAGCAGGGATTAATAGAAAGATTTAGTCAAAGTCAAGATAAGCAATTAGTAGATGCAATTATCTCAAAATTGTATCAAATGTGTTATGGAGTGACACTAAAAAGTATGAAAAAAGAGTTAGTATAAGTCCGCAAAACTAAAAATACTAACCCATTAACTATATTATTATTTTAATATAAAAAATAAAAAAAGTAAATAGAAAAAGAAAGGATTTGATAATATGAATAGTTATAAAGAATATAAAGAAATAGAAATAAAAGATATAAAAGGATGCAATTATAATGAAAATAATAAAGCTAATTTAGATAAAATTTGTTTGCAAAGAAATGCAATAAGAAAATATGGTATAGGCAAACCAATAGAAGTTATTGAAGCAGGAAATGGATATAGAATATTAAAAGGAAAATTTAAAATGATAGCAGCAAAAACATTAGGTTATGATAAAATACCATGTTTAATAAGAGATACAAAACAAGAAATTTTATTAAGAAAAATAAACAAAATATTTAAATTAGAAGATAAAAATAATGCGATAAAAGAAACTATAAATAGTGTAAAAGAATCATATTCTTGCGATGAAAATCGTTTTATATTAAAAATTTTATAATAAAAAATCAGAAGAAAAATGCTTGGATTTTAATTTAAAAAGTCCAAGTATTTTTCAAAATATATGATGCATTTGATAAAGAAAAGGTAATTTTTTAGTACTAAAAATATATGTGCTATTGTCCTAGCAAGCAATGAATTTCTTTAGCTCGAAATTCAAAATGGGGAAATTCCCCAATCCCCTTTTTAATGAAAGGAGAAAATAGAATGGCGACTACAAGTTTGTGGAAAGTGGACAAAAGATTAGACCATGTAATTGATTATGCAACAGATGAAGAAAAGACAAAAAATGATAATGTTGAAAATGAAGGAGGTAATTTTGATAGCATAGAAAAATTATTAACTTATGCTACTAATCCAGATAAAACAGAAAAGCTTTTCTATACAACAGGAATAAATTGTAAAGTTGATAATGCAGTTAAAGAAATGCAATTTATAAAAAAGTTATATGGAAAAGAAAAAGGAATACTTGCTTTTCATGGTTATCAATCTTTTAAAGAGGGAGAAGTTACTCCAGAGATAGCTCATGAAATTGGAGTAAAACTTGCAGAAGAAATGTGGGGAGATAGATTTCAAGTAGTAGTATCTACACATTTAAACACAGATAATATCCATAATCATTTTGTAATAAATTCTGTTTCATTTAAAGATGGATATAAGTATTATAGTAACATTAGTAATACTGGATTACTTCGAAAGACATCAGACGAAATATGTGAGGAATATGGACTAAGTGTTTTAGAAGAAAAGACCTGTAAATCTGGAATTAACTTTGTAAACTTTTATAAAAAATCTATGAAAGAATCAGAATATTATAAATTTGCAAAAGAAGATATAGATTATGCAATAGAACATTCATGGACATATCAAGAATTTATAAAAAAGTTAAAAGATATGGGATATGAAGTATATTTTAGAGCAAATAAAATTAGTATAAGAAGGTATCCATACAAAAGAAATATTAGAATTGAAAGAGCCTTTGGAGAAGAGTATTCTATTGAAAATATTAAAAATAAAATTTTCAGTAGATATCCAAGTAGAGAAGAAGTAATTAAACCTAAAACTTATGATAAAAGATTATTTTATAAAGGTACTGTAAAGAAATTAAGAAAACCTAAAGGGATAATTGCTTTATATTATTACTATTGCTATTTATTAAAAGTCTATCCAAAGAAAAATTTAAACTATAAACTTTCTCCAGAAATGAGAGCAGAAGTAAAAAAGATGGACAAGTATTCAGAACAAATAAGGTTTATATGTAAGTATAAATTAGAAACTATAAAAGATATAGATAATTTAAAAGAACAGAAAAAAGAAGAATTACAAAAGACATTGAATATAAGAAATAGGTTATATTATAAAAGACAGAAATTAAATAATGAAAGTGAAAAAGATGTTGTGACTAAAGAAATAATTAGTGTTACTTTTGTTATAGAGAAAGTTAGGAAAGAGATTAGGTTATGTGATGAGGTTGGAGATAATGCAAGGAAGATGAAAGAACAGATAAAAGAGATGGAGGAAAGGGAACAAGAAAAAGTAAAGGCAAAAGAGAAAAAGAAGAATATGGATAAAAAGAAAGAGGAAAATTGATAGAACTGATACAGGAATGTATCAGTTTTATGAAATGTAAAATTTTACAAGAATAAATTTGTAATTTTATTGAGAAAAAAGATATTTTATGATATAAAATAGAATAGAAAATTATAAAAATAAGAGGTATAAGAAATGAATAATCAAAATATGAGAGAAAGAGAAGAACTACATAAAAAAATATGGTCAATAGCAGATGACTTAAGAGGTTCTGTTGATGGATGGGATTTTAAACAATATATATTAGGAATGATGTTTTATAGATACATATCAGAAAATATAACAAATTACATAAATGAAGGAGAAAGAAAAGCAGGCGATAAAGATTTTGATTATGCAAAATTACCAGATGAAGTTGCAGAAACACAAAGAGAAGAATTAGTAAAAGAAAAGGGATTCTTTATATTACCTTCAGAACTATTCTGTAATGTTTGCAAAAAAGCAAAAAATGATGAAAATTTAAATGAAACATTAGAAAGAGTATTTAATAACATAGAAAATTCTGCAAAAGGTGCAGAAAGTGAAGAGGATTTTGCAGGTTTATTTGATGACATAGATGTAAATAGCAATAAATTAGGTGCAACAGTAGCTAAGAGAAATGATAAGCTAGTAAAAATATTAAATGGTATTGCAGATATTAAATTAGATGATTATAAAAGTAATTCAATAGATGCATTTGGTGATGCTTATGAATTTTTAATGTCTATGTATGCATCAAATGCTGGAAAATCTGGAGGAGAATTTTTTACTCCTCAAGAAGTAAGTGAATTATTAACTAGACTTGCAGTAGTTGGGAAAACATCAGTAAATAAAGTATATGATCCAGCTTGTGGTTCAGGCTCGTTACTTTTAAAATCTGCAAAAATATTAGGCAAAGAAAATGTAAGAAATGGTTTTTACGGACAAGAAATAAATTTAACCACATATAACCTATGTAGAATAAATATGTTTTTACATGACATAGGATATGATAAATTTGATATAGCTTGTGAAGATACACTAACAAATCCACAACACTGGGATGACGAGCCATTTGAAGTAATAGTATCAAATCCACCATATTCTATTAAATGGGCAGGAGATGAAAATCCACTTTTAATAAATGATCCGAGATATTCTCCAGCGGGAGTACTAGCACCTAAATCTAAAGCAGACTTTGCATTTATTATGCATTCTTTATCTTGGCTTGCAACAAATGGAACGGCTTCAATAGTATGTTTCCCAGGGATACTTTATAGAGGTGGAGCAGAACAAAAAATAAGAAAATATTTAGTAGATAATAACTTTATTGATTGTATTATACAATTACCAGACAATTTATTCTTTGGTACATCAATTGCAACATGTATAATGGTATTAAAGAAAAGCAAAAAAGATAATAACATTTTATTTATAGATGCCTCAAAAGAATGTGTAAAGGTTACAAACAATAATAAATTAACTGATGAAAATATAGATAATGTTGTAAAAATATTTACAGATAGAAAAGATATAGATTATGTAGCTAAATTAATTTCAAATACTGAAATAGGAGAAAATGACTACAATTTATCTGTATCTACCTATGTAGAAAAAGAAGACACAAGAGAAAAAATAGACATAGTAGAATTAAATAAGCAAATTGAAGAAATAGTAGCAAAAGAACAAGTACTTAGAGATGAAATAGATAAGATAGTTAAAGAAATAGAGGAATAATTAATGGTGGGAGAAAAAGAACAAAGATGTCTTAATACTGTTATAAGAAGTTTAAATTCTGAAGGAAGCTTAAAAAAGTATTTTGGATTATTAAAAGATGATATTGATGAAATAAATGATATATTAAAAACTGCAGAATCAAATGAAAAATTGAGCGAGTTTCCAGATTTTGTTTTTAAAAATGGTTTTATAGAACATTTTCAGATTACATCTTCAAAAACTAATAAGGATGGAGCTAAACAGTTAGAAGAACTTAGTCGTTTCAAAAATAAAGTAGAAAAAGCAACCCAAAGATTAGAAGAAGAGTGGAATGATAATCCAGATTGTAATAAAATTCGTTCAGAAAGTTGGGCTATGAAATATCCTGAACATAGTTACAAATATTTATGTAAATCATTTAAAAGAAATTGGGAAAATCATATAGCAAGTTATAATAAATATAAAGGAAATAAACAAATAGGAATTTTTATGGTTGAGTATTCTGATTTAGTTTTAACAATGTATGAAAATGTTTATACTGATTGGATTAATTGCATGACAAACGGAGATTTTAGAGAACCTGAAAAAGTTAAATTTTATAGATTAACGAGAGATAAAAATTTGTTGGAATATATTTATTCATTTAAAGAAGATATAAAATATGTATTTTTTGTATATGGTAAAGATTGTGAAATTATTAAATTAGAAAGTATACCATATTTATTAAAACTAATGCCTTGGGAGTATACTATAGCACCATATATTGGGACTACCTTAATTTCATCAATATATAGTGTTACCATGTCGGATGATTCAGAATAAGAAGGGAAAATATATAATGAGTAAATTAGAAGAATTAATAAAAAAGTTATGCCCAAAAGGAGTGGAATATAAAACATTGGGAACATTGGGAGAGTTTTATGGAGGGCTAAGTGGAAAAAATAAAAATGATTTTAATAAGGGAAATGCTAAATATATTACATATATGAATATTTATAAAAACATTAAAGTTAATAAAAATAATTTAGAAAAAGTTAAAATCAATGAAGGTGAAAAACAAAATAAAGTTGAGTATGGAAATGTTTTATTTACAGGATCTTCTGAAAACTTAGAAGAATGTGGTTTGTCTTCTGTTTTTACTGATAATATAGATGATGATATTTATTTGAATAGTTTTTGTTTTGGACTCAAATTTTACAATAAAGAGATGTTCAATCCAGAGTTTTTAAAGTATTTATTTAGGTCTCGCAATTTAAGGAAAAAGATTATTAGGACGGCAAGTGGTGTAACTAGATTTAATGTATCCAAAAAGAAAATGGAAAATATCAGTATACCAGTACCACCAATTGAAGTACAAAATGAAATAGTTCGAATTTTAGATAGTTTTACAGAATTAGAAGCAGAATTAGAAGCAGAATTAGAAGCAAGAAGGAAACAGTATGAATTTTATAAAGAAAATCTATTAAAAAATAAAAATAATATAAAAAAATTAAAAGAAGTTGCAGATATATATGATTCTCTCCATGCAACACCCCAATACGTTAATGAGGGATATCCAATGGTAAGAGTTGCAGATATAAAATTCGGATATGTAAATACAGAAAGTACATTAAAAGTGGATAAAAAAACATACATAAAATTTATACAAAAGTATAAACCAAAAGAAGATGATATTATAATATCGAGAGTTGGCTCTTATGGAAATGTTTGTATAGTTAATAAAGAAGAACTTTGTTTAGGACAAAACACTAGTATTATACATCCTAAAATAAATAAAAAATATTTATACTATTATTTATCAAGTTCTAATGTACAAAATTGGATAAAATGCAATGTAAATGGAGCAGGATACAAAAGCTTGAGCTTGGCAAACATAAATGAAATCCCTATAAATGTTCCTGAGATAAAAGAACAAGTTTATATTGTAAATATATTAGATAGATTTGATAAATTATGCAATGATATGTTTGAAGGACTTCCAGCAGAAATAGAAGCTAGAAGAAAACAATATGAGTATTATAGAGATAAATTATTAGATTTCAAAGAATTAAAAGTAGAAAATAAGGAGTAAGTTATGAGTAAATATAATGTAGTAATGGAAATGAGCAATTCAACAGTAGTAACTGAATATAAGCCAGTACAAAAGCGTTCGGATTCATATCAAAGTGAAGCAGCATTAGAAAAAGAATTTATCAAAATGTTAGAAGAACAAGGCTATGATTATTTAAAAATACATGATTCTAATACACTTATAAATAATTTGCGTAAACAATTAGAGTTATTAAATAAATATAACTTTACAGATAGTGAATGGGAAAGATTTTTTAATGATAATATTTGTAACAATAATGATGGAATAGTTGAAAAAACAAGAAAAATACAAGAGGATAATATTCAGGTACTAAAAAGAGATGATGGAACAAGTAAAAACATTACATTAATAGATAAAAAATGTATTCATAATAATAGGTTACAAGTTATAAATCAATATGAAGAAAATGAGGGTAGTTACAAAAATAGATATGATGTAACAATACTTGTAAACGGAATTCCATTAGTACATGTAGAATTAAAAAGAAGAGGCGTAGCTTTAAAAGAAGCATTTAACCAAATAAACAGATATCAAAGAGAAAGTTTTTGGGCTGGAAGTGGACTTTATGAATATATTCAAATATTTGTAATTTCTAATGGTACAAGCACAAAATATTATTCTAATACAACAAGAGAAAATCATGTAAAAGAAAAGAATAGTACTAGAAATAAAAGTAAAAAAACAAGCAACAGTTTTGAATTTACTTCTTATTGGGCAGATAGCAATAATAAAGTTATTCCAGATTTAGTAGACTTTACAAGAACATTCTTTGCAAAGCATACAATTCTAAATATACTAACAAAATATTGTGTTTTTACTTCAGAAAATATGTTACTTGTAATGCGTCCTTATCAAATTGTAGCAACAGAAAAAATATTAAATAGAATAGAAGTTTCTACGAATTATAAAAAAATGGGGACAATTGAAGCTGGTGGATATATATGGCATACAACAGGTTCTGGAAAAACACTTACTTCATTTAAAACAGCACAACTTGCAACAAGTTTAGAGTATATTGATAAAGTTTTATTTGTTGTTGATAGAAAAGACTTAGATTATCAAACAATGAAGGAATATGATAGATTTCAAAAAGGTGCAGCAAATGGAAATAGAAGTACAAAAATATTGCAAAAACAATTAGAAGATGATACATCAAGAATTATAGTTACAACAATACAAAAACTTAGTGAATTTGTAAAGAAAAATAAAAATCATCCTGCATATCAAAAACATTTAGTACTAATATTTGATGAATGCCATCGTTCTCAATTTGGAGATATGCACCAATTGATAGTCAAGAATTTTAAAAATTATCATTTATTTGGATTTACTGGAACACCAATATTTGCAAAAAATGCTGTGAATAAATCAAATCCAAATTTCTGCACAACAGAGCAAGCATTTGGAGAAAAACTACATACATATACAATAGTAGACGCAATCAATGACGGAAATGTATTGCCATTTAGAATTGACTATGTAAATACAGTAAAAGAAAAAGAAGGAATGACAGATAAAGAAGTAGTAGCAATAAATACAGAAGAAGCACTTTCAGCGCATGAAAGAGTAAGTAAAATAGTAGAATACATAATAGAACATTTTGACCAAAAAACAAAAAGAAATTCATTCTATGATTTAAAAGGACAAAGAGTAAATGGATTTAACTCAATATTTGCTGTAAGCTCAATTCCAATGGCTAAAAAATATTATTTAGAATTCAAAAAACAATTAGAAGAAAAACATAAAGGTTTAACGATTGCAACAATATATTCATATGCACCTAATGAAGAAGATAATAGTAATGGAATATTAGAAGATGAAGAATTTGAAACAGATTTACTAGATCAAAGTTCAAGAGAGTTTTTAGACTTTGTTATAGAAGAATATAATAAGAAATTTAAAACAAATTTCTCTTCAGAAGGAAATGGATTTCAAGATTACTATAAAGATTTATCAGATAGAGTAAAAAATAGAGAAGTGGATTTACTAATAGTAGTAAACATGTTTTTAACTGGATTTGATGCAACAACATTAAATACATTATGGGTAGATAAAAACTTAAAACAACATGGATTGATACAAGCATATTCAAGAACAAACCGTATTTTAAATTCAGTAAAAACTTATGGAAATATAGTATGCTTTAGAGATTTAGAGGAAGCTACTAATGATGCTATTGCACTATTTGGAGATAAAAATGCTAGTGGAATAGTATTGCTAAAATCTTATGAAGATTACTATTATGGTTATGAAGATGAAAAAGGAAGAAAACATATAGGGTATGAAGAAAGAATAGCAATGCTTCTTCAAAAATATCCATTAGGAGAACAGATAATGGGAGAACAAAATAAGAAAGATTTTATTGTACTAATGGGAAATATCTTAAGACTTAGAAATATATTATCTTCATTTGATAAATTTGCAGGCAATGAAATATTATCAGAAAGAGATTTTCAAGATTATATAGGAACATATACAGATTTATACGAAGAATATAAATCAAAACCAGAAGAAGAGGAAAGCATTAAAGAAGATATAGTATTTGAAATGGAACTTGTAAAACAAGTAGAAGTAAATATAGACTATATATTGATGCTAGTTGCTAAATATCATGATTCAAATTGTGAAGATAAAGAAATACTAGGTTCTATTGATAAGGCTATAAAATCAAGTTTAGCACTTCGTTCAAAGAAAGAATTGATAGACAAATTTATTTCAAAAATCAATGCAGATACAAATGTATATAGTGATTGGGCTAAATTTGTAAAGAAACAAAAAGAGGAAGATTTAGAAAATTTAATCAAAGAAGAAAATTTAAATGAAGAAGCCACTAGAAAGTTTTTGCATAATTCTTTTAGAGATGGAGAAGTAAAAACAACAGGTACGGATATAGAAAAAATATTGCCACCGATGAGAAGATTTGGAGGAGGCAATAGAGCTGAAAAGAAACAAACAATAATAGATAAGATAAAGAAATTCTTTGAAAAGTATTTTGGAATAAATAGTTCAAATGATGAAGAAAACAATGAGATAAGATATGATATTACGGATGAGGAAGATAATAATAATTTAGCAATGGTTGCAGAAGATGGAGAAAAATATAAAATAGAGGAAAATAATGAAAATTAAAGATATAATTAAATATATATTTTATAAAATAATTGACTTTCAACCATTTTGGTATAGACCTTCAATAAAAATTTTTAATTATAATTTTGAAATACACAAAACTGATGCAGATCCTTGGCCTTCTTTTCCACATATGCATTCAATAGAAGATAAGTTGGTACTAAACATTTATACTGGAGAAGTATATAGAAAAATTACCAGAGATTGTATTGGAAAATCAAGAGATAAAGATATGATAAAATTATGGAATGATACAAAGTTTTTTAATATAGTTATTGAAGCAAGAAAAAACAAACCAATAAATGTAAAAAAACTAGAAGATATTCCATATAATTGGCTGAATGAAGAGAATTTAAATTGGGTAAAAGAAAATGATGTTTCTTATAAAGTTTTTAAATAGGAGTTAGTATGAATAAAGAAAAATTAAAAAATATTATAAAAAAATATAAGCAACATATTTTAAATAACGTTGATATTGATGCAATTAATGAAAGAAAAGAAAGAATGATATATTATCAAAGCTGGACTACAGAAAAAATTCAAAGTATGACAGAAGATGAATTTGTAGAATTTATAGGAAAACTTTGGTCAATGATTGTTTGGGGCAATAAGAAATATATTGCCGATAAAATTATAGAATTAAATGGATTTAATAAGATAAAGAAATATTTAATAGATTTATTATATGGAAATAAACCAATTGAAAAAAGATGGGATGATTTTTATAAAAATATAAAACAAATAGGTCCATCTAGTATGAGTGAGTTATTAAGCTATATAAATCCTAGCGAATATGTTATTTGTAATAAGGTTACTTGTGCTTGTTTTAAATATTTAGGAGTTGAAAAAGTCCCTACACATAATTATCAATATACTGGCATTAATTATAAAAGATTATGTGATATTGGAAAACAAATAAAAGAAGAGATGATTAATGAAAATATAGCTAATGTTAATTTACTTATTGTCGACTATATGTTTTGGGATATTGTATATCCTATATCAAAAAAGGAAACACCTTCAGAACAAGCAGAAGATGAAGTACCTATTGAAAAGGATACAAAATTATTTGTACATAATGATATTATTAATCAAATTGTTGAAATAGGACAATGGCTTGGCTTTGAAAGTAAATCAGAAGTTAAAATAGCAGATGGAGCAGTCGTAGATGCAATATGGCAGGCTCAAATAGGAAATATGGGAAAAGTAATTTATGCTTTTGAAGTTCAAACACACGGTAGTATAGATAGTTTAATATTAAATTTACAAAAAGCAACTAATAATTTTGCTGTACAAGCTATAGTTGCTGTATCTGATGAAAAGCAGATAGAGAAAATAAAGAGAGAATCTAAAGGAATACAAGCAATTGAATCTAAATTAAAAACATGGGACTATACAGAAGTAATGGAAATGCATGATTGTTTAGAGCGATCAAATGAAATTATAAATAATTTAGGATTAGTTCCAGATAGTTTTATATAAAACAACTAATGAAAAGCAAAATATGAAAGTAAAGAATTACTGGACTATTTTGCTTTTTTATAGGAGGTCTAATATGATAATAGAAATAATATTATTTATAATTATTTTTACAATTATTTTGATATTTGCAAGATTAAATTTCAAAAAATGTAATGAAGTTTGGGAAAAAGTAATATTTATATTTTATGTAATTATAGTTTCTATACCGATAATTCTATATTATTTAGATTTATGGAATATTCCATCTCAATTAAATTTAACAAAAAATATAGATAGTGAAAGTTGGTTAAATTTTCTATTTACATATTCATCTACAATTGTTTCATCAGCAATAGGAGTTACAGCTTCTGTATATATTGCATTGATTCAAATAAGAAAAAATAACGAGGATAATGAAAAAAGAGATAAAGAAAATCTTAGAGTTCAAAATATGCCATTATTAAAGTATAATATTGATACTGAGAGAAAAAGTAAAGGATATGTATCTGATTTAATAATAACATCAATAGAAAATGGACAACCATATGAATTAAATTTTTCATTTAAAAATATAGGATTAAATAGTATAAAGAATATTATTATTGATTATGAATCTGATGTAACAAATTCAATATATAGATTATCAGGAAAGAATAATGTTATTTCAATAGAAAAAGGTGAGAAAATTGAAAGCAATCATTTTTTGTCTTTAGAATTAAATAGTATAACTAAGATGAAATTAATAGTTTATTATGAAGATGTCTTAGATAACTGGTATAAACAAATATTGAATTTTACTTATAATGCATCAAGCATATTTGAAAAAGGTAACTATATTGGAAAAGTAAGTTATTCTGTTGAAAAGGAAGAAAGAATAGAAGAAGGCGATATTAATACTAGTGCAATATAAATAAAAATTAGATGTTGATAAAAATGTTAGAGCAATTTTCTAATCACCGCAATATTTATTATAAAATCCATAATTAAAGCAGAATGTATTCTACATTCTGCTTTAATATTTGGTATCTTTAGGCGGAAAATCGTCATTTCCATAACTGTCTTTATCGCGGATTCTACCTTGCTTGTTATGTATGACTAATTCGGATTGCTGGTTTATAGCTATGTTTTTTCCATAATCTATAGCTTCTTTTTGAGTGTTGAAAATTTTTGTTGCTTTAGAATTTCCAGCTCCAATAACTTGCCACTTACCATCTTTTGGGGTTATGTGTTGATTTTTTCCCATGGCAATACCTCTCTTTCTATCCCAAGAAAGTATTTGACTTCCGGCAATAAATAGTGTTATAATAATTTTAACAATACTTTTGCGAGAAGTTATTTGTTAATAAGCGTTCCGAGTTGTTTATAACACTTGGGATGTTTTTTATTGTTAAAGAGATTATACTACTTAAAAAATGTAAAGTCAATATATTTTTGAAAAAATGTCCCAAAATCATTGACAATTGTCCCAAGAAAAAATATAATATAAACGGGTGATAAAATGAAAAAGAAAAATGTATTAAATTTAATTAAATACTATTCTGAAAAAAATGATGAAGCTTTCAGAAATGAAGCTTATGAAATAGCTAGAGAGTTTGATGAAACTGGAGATTTTCAATTATCTGAATATATAATGGCACTATTGTCTAATGTTAATACTTTTATACCACAAGGCCAAAATTATGATTTATCTTTTTTTACAAAAATAGAACCAAATCAAGCATCTCTACCATTACCAGAAAAAATAAAGGAAGATATTATAGGTATAATAAATGCTGTAGGGCATAATGCAGGAGTAAATAAATTTTTATTTGAAGGAGCTCCTGGTACAGGCAAAACTGAAACAGTAAAGCAGTTGGCACGTATATTAGATAGAGATTTGTTTTCTGTAGAATTTGACACTGTAATAGACAGCAAACTAGGGCAAACGTCTAAAAATATTTCGGAATTATTTAAAGAAATACAAAATCTATCACATCCAGAAAAAATAATTATTTTATTTGATGAAATAGATTCCATTGCGTTAGATAGGATTAATAAAAATGATTTGAGAGAAATGGGGAGAGCAACTTCTGCAATTCTGAAAGGATTAGATACACTAAATGAAAATATTGTTTTTATAGCTACAACAAATTTATATGAGTCATTTGATAAAGCTTTAATTAGAAGATTTGATTCAGTAATTAATTTTAATAGATATGAAAAAGAGGATTTAATAGAAATATCTGAATACATATTAAATGAAGCGTTAGATAAATTTAAATTTGCAGGAAGAAATATCAAACTATTTAGAAAAATAATGAATTTGATGACAGATATACCATATCCAGGCGAATTAAAAAATCTTATAAAAACTTCAATAGCGTTTAGCAATCCGAACGATGAATATGATTATTTAAAGAGATTATTTGCCCTAGTAAATAAAAACAATAATGATAATTTAAAGAAATTACAAGATTTAGGTTTTACAGTTAGAGAAATTGAAATATTAACTGGAATTTCAAAGAGTCAAGTTTCAAGGGAAATAAAAGGTGATCAAAATGAATGAATTATTACAATTAAAAGGTAAATTTTTTCAAAAATCAAATAATTCTAAGCCAGGCCCATCAAATCTACCTAAAGGAAATTATGTAGAAATTGATCATTTAAAAAATTTAGAAAAACAATTATTAGATTTACAAGAATTTTGGAACAAAGAAAAATATTTAAATGGGGCATTAATAAGTGTGTTTTATAAAGATGTTGTAGCAAAAAGTAGAAGAGTTAAAGGATTTCTTTCAAAAGGAAGTCAAACAGCTAATAGCTCTATAGTTGGAGCAAAATTTACAGATGGAGACAAAAGAAAGCATATTATAACACATTATATAACTAAGGAAATATTAGCTGAAACCATTAATAGAATAAATGAGTCAATAAAAATTGTATCAGAAAAATTTGGCAATGAAATTAATTATTATAATATAGAACAAATTAATAAAAAGAATATTAGTATAGACAAATATAATATTGCTAGGAATAATTTTGTTAACATTATAGTAGATTCGTTTTATGTTGAAAAGTTTTCAATTTTGGAAGAAAAAGAAGATATAATTCAAAATGCTCTTATTACAATATATAAAACAGATATAGATACAAAAGAACTACTTGAAAAAATAGGAATAAAAATATTTTCTTCCAGAATATTAGATGAAACAACAGTATTTTTAACTCCAGATGAACTGAAAATATTAAAAAATAATGCACCATATTTAATAGCGATGGCAGTAAGTGACTTAACTAATTATAATTATGAGGACTTTTTTGAGACTGATGATGTAGTACAAGTTTCAATACCAGATCCTACTAACGAACCTACAATAGGAGTAATTGACACATTATTTGATAAAAGAGTTTATTTTTCTAATTGGGTAGATTTTATTGATAAAACAGATCCGAATATACCCATAGAAAACAGGGACTATGAACACGGAACCGAAGTGACATCAATTATAGTAGATGGTCCGCAAATTAATCCGGAAATGGATGATGGATGTGGAAGGTTTAGAGTTAGACATTTTGGGGTGGCTAGAGCTACTCAAATGAGTTCTTTTTCAATTCTAAAAGCAATAGAAGAAATTGTTTCAAATAACAAAGATATACATGTGTGGAATCTTTCTTTAGGGTCTTCATTAGAAGTAAATCCTAATTTTATATCACCTGAAGCAGCTTATTTAGATAAAATCCAATTTGAAAATAATGTAATATTTGTTATTGCTGGAACAAATAAAACAAGAGATGATATAGAAAGAATAGGCTCACCAGCTGACTCAATAAACTCTTTAGTTGTTAATTCCGTTAATATGAGAGGAGAGCCAGCCACATATGCAAGAAAAGGTATTGTTTTATCATTTTTTAATAAACCGGATATTAGCTACTATGGTGGAGATATAGACAGATATATGAGAGTATGTGGACCAACTGGTGAAGGTAGAGTTATAGGAACATCATTTGCTGCACCGTGGGTTGCTAGAAAAATGGCATATTTAATTGAAGTTTTAGGATTCTCTAGAGAGGTTGCAAAAGCATTACTTATAGATTCTGCTACTACATGGGATGAACAAAATTCAAATGAATTATCATGTATGATTGGTTATGGTGTTATACCAAAAAGAATCGAAAATATTTTAAAAACATCTAACAATGAAATAAAATTTATTTTATCTGGTAAGTCAGAAAAATATGATACATATAATTACAATATTCCTGTACCAATATATGCAGATAAACATCCATTTATAGCTAAAGCCACAATGTGTTATTTTCCTAATTGTTCTAGAAATCAAGGAGTTGATTATACAAATACAGAATTAGATATATATTTTGGAAGAATAGGAGAAAAAGGAATATTATCAATAAATGAAAATACTCAATCAATAGACGGAGAACATTATTTAAGAGAAGAAAATGCAAGAAAATATTATCGAAAGTGGGATAATGTAAAACATATAAGGCAGATATATAAAGAAGGTATAAGACCAAAGAAAGCTTATGGAAATGGTATGTGGGGCATAAGTATAAAAACAAAAGAAAGATTAGAAAAAAGAGATGGAGAAGGAATTAAGTTTGGGATAGTAGTAACACTTAGAGAAATAAACGGAGTGAATAGAATTGATGAATTTATTAATTTATGTTTGCTTAGAGGATGGCTAGTAAATAAAGTTGATGTTGAAAACCAAATTGATATATATAATAAGGCAGAAGAAGAAATTGAATTTGAATAATGTTAAAATTCGTGAAAGGAGAAGAGAATGAACAAAATAGATAATGTAGAATTTTATAAAGATTTATATTTGTTTGAAATTGCTAGAAAAGAAAATTTAAATTCCAAAATATCAACTCATATAGGACTTTTAACAGTACTTGGAGGTATAGTTGTTTTTGAAATAGAGAATTTGTATCAAAATTCAAATGTTAATCCTATAATACAATTTGAATTTATAGTATTGATAATGATAATTTTAGGAATTAATATATATAACTTATATAAGGCTAATCATGGTAAAGAATATAAATATTTAGATAATTCAATAGAAGTAAAAAAAGCATTTGTTGAATTAGAAAGATATTATAAGCAATATTATGAATATTTTAAAAATGGAGAAGAAACAATAGATTCTTTAATAGAAAGAAAAAAGGAAGAAAAGTTATTAGAAATGTATATTCAATGTAGTGAAGAAAATGCTAGAGTAAATGATATTAGGAATGAAGAAACTATGAGATTTATAAATTTTTTTATAACATCTTTAATTATAATAGGTATTATAGGAATATATTGTATAACAGTAAAGAAGCCTATAGATATTAATATTTTATACTAGGAGGTGAATTATTATGTCAGATAGTGATACAAAAAAAGAAGTGGATAAAGTTACTCCACCACCAGAACCACAATTACCAACTAAGACTTTATGCGAAAGTTTTTCAAAGAAAAACTCTAAAAATACAGAGAAAAGATAGTTAAAAATATAGCTATTATTAAAATTATATTTTTAATAATATATTTAAAGTTATGTTTTGAGATTTTAATAAGGTTGTCACATTTATTAAAAATGTGACAACTTAAGTTTAAAACTTAAATTTCACGCTTTTTAATTTATTATTAAAGGTAATTCAATAGTAGAAAATTTAACTAATAAATACAAAATAATTACAATATTTAAAGTGCAAATGAAAATAATTTAAAGGGCAATAATTGCACTTTAGAAGAACAAGCAATAATAAATATATTAAAAATAAATCCAGCAACTACTCAAGAAGAAATATCAAGACAGATTAATAAATCTGTGAGAACTGTAAAAATTATATGGCAGAAATGCAAAAAAAGAGTATAATAGAAAGAAAAAAACAAGAAGAATGGTGAGTGGTTAATTAATAATTTTAATATAAATTGATGTTGTGAAACTAAATAGATTTGTAGTTTTAAGATTTTTTGGTAAAACATCAGTATAGTAGCAAATAAACTATTTTAGAAAAATATGTTTTGGAAACATTTTAACAACAATAAAAAAATTTGTTTTTTATATTATAAACATGATATAATGAACAAAATACTTTGGTATTGTAATAACTAATATACCAATTAAATATTATTGATTAATTTAGCTTTTTTATAGTATATAGTATAAATATTTAATTAAGAAATGGAGAAACAATATGGACAAACTACAATATGATAGTTTTCATAAGTTTATGGTGTCACTTGGGATAATATTAATTACACTCCCTATAGTAGCATATATTTTTTTAATTAAAAGTGAGCCAATAATTTTGAGTCAAAACGATTTTAATACATTATCTACCTTTTCGTTAAAAAATATTAGTGAAAAAGAGCATATAATAGAAAATTTTACAAGATATTTGTCTTTCTCATCTATAATCCTAATTTTATTAGGAAGTGTTCTTATTATCTATGGATGCAAAAAATGGAGCAAAATACAAAAACAATTAGATGCTCAAATAGAATATGATACCACCATTAAACAAATTAATGCACAAAAAATGAGTGCACCTGAGATTGCATTAAAAACTGCAGAAGAGGTATTAGAAGCAGAAACTATTGAAGATTGTGATGAAATTACTAATAATACGCTTAATACAATATCCACATCACAAAACTACATGTTGAAATATATGCAAATTGAAGATTCCTGCTTCTCTAAAATTTCAGAACAGTATTCAAAGAAATATAATCTAAAAAGATATTTGCGTATTGGAAAATACGAATACGACTTCATCGGAATCTCCAAAAAAGACAATATTGACTTAATTTTTGATGTTAAGTATTGGAGGCAGATACCTTCAACGAAAATTTTAAAAAGTACATTACAGCGATTATTTTCATCAGGCGTGAATTACGAGAATAATGCACGTCGCAACTTTAAAATAATATTAATAATTGTTTCACCTAGAGAAAAAATAAATAGAATTAAGAGTCAAATGGTTGATAAAAATTTAAATTTTGAATTTGGATTCAATATTGAAATACGTTACTTTGTAGAGGAAGATTTATGAATTTAGAAATGTAAAACTAATAAATGAATAATTATAAAAAAATAGAATTTTATTTGATTGTGTAAAATAAAGTGTGTAAGTTATCATTAACAAAACCTACACACTTTTGATATTTTACTATAAAACAACAAGTAAAATTATATTATTATTCAACACAACTCACTATCATCTGTACACCATCCACAAAACCATTCCTATAATACTTCTCATTCCAATAACAAAGATAATCCATAAAATTCTCATCAAGTTTATCTAATTGTCTCTTAACATACTTTTGACTCTGTTTAGGTACAGTCTTTAAAATATTCTCAACAATTTCGTCAAAATAAATATGATGTTTTTTATCTTCTTCAGTAAGACTACCAAAAACCTCCT
>CAMOBD010000034.1 GCA_946578345.1 uncultured Clostridium sp. | reverse complement strand
GTTGGGGGCCGGAAATAAAAATAAAAAAATATATACTTCTTCTCGATATTAATATAACTGTAAATAGTAACATTTTTAATAAAATTTCATAAAATAAATAAAAAAACTATGGAGGTTTTCTATGGATTATGAAATAATGATGAATGGTACTGTTAAAATAGGTCAAAGAGCTCCAGAATTTGAAGCTGTTACTACAATGGGAAGTATTTCTTTAAATGATTATAAAGGTAAATGGGTTGTACTATTTTCTCATCCAGGTGATTTCACGCCTGTTTGTACTACAGAAATGATTTCTTTTGCAAGAGCAAATACATATTTTGAAAACATGAACACATGCTTAATTGGTTTAAGTGTTGATTCAAATGCTTCACATCTTGCATGGGTATATGACATTTATTGTAGAACTGGTATACGTATACCATTCCCTATAATAGCAGATAGAAATGGAGAAATCGCAAGAAAATATGGTATGATATCAAATGATGTTAGTAATACTGAAACAGTAAGAAATGTTTACATTATTGATGATAAAGGAATTGTTAGAACAATACTTATTTATCCTATGAATATTGGAAGATTTATACCAGAAATTGCAAGGATAGTTCAAGCACTTCAAATGGCTGATTGCACAAATGCTTCTACTCCTGCTAATTGGATACCAAACCAGCCTGTTATTGTCTCTCCCCCACACACTTTTTCAGAGCTAGAAGCAAGAAATCAAGAAATTGAAAGTAATAGGAATGGTATTAGTTGGTATTTAAGCTTTAAAAATCCTGACAATAATTGTATACGTGATTAATAAATTGCTAAAAAATCTGACAGTATATAATACCGTCAGATTTTCTTATATGTTAACTTCTTCAATCACATTTCCATCAACATCTTTTAATGAAATTTTTGTTTCATCAATAATTAAATAACTATTCTTAGTACCATTTTTAGGAAGTGATATTGAGCCAGCATTTACAAAAAGCTTACCTTCGAACTCTTTGATAAATCCTGTATGGAAATGTCCATAAACTAAAACATCAAAATCTTCATTTGGCCAAAAGTCCATGTTGAATTTATGACCATGTGTGAAGAAAAACTTCTTTCCACCTATTTCTAATCTTAAATTTTCTTCTAACTTAAATTCAGATATCATTTGGTCTACTTCTGCATCGCAGTTTCCTCTAACTGCTAGTATTTTGTCTTTATGAGAATTTAAGATATCAGCAACATCTTTAGGTGCATATTCCTCAGTTAGTGGATTTCGTGGTCCATGATAATACAAATCACCTAATAAAATGATTTTCTCTGGATTTTCTTTATTTATAATTTCGTCTAACTTTTTTGCATAGTACAAAGAGCCATGTATGTCTGACACTACTAAATACTTCATTTTTTATCCTTTCTTTTAGCCTACATTCTCTCAAACAAAGGCTCTATTCCCTCCAACTTAACACCTGCTTTAGGTTGGATTAGTTCCCATGATTTATTCTCTATTTGTAAATACTTACGTATTTTCTCACAAATACCTGGCATAAATGGTTCAAATATGTTTGAAAGATTTGCAATAATTACAGCACATGTATAAATTGTATTGTTAAAACTTTCTATATTTTCTTTCTTTTGAATCCATGGTTTTTGCTCATCATAGAATTTATTAGCAGCTTCAACTAGTTCCATTGCAATGTTTGATGCTTCTTTAAATTCTAGTTTTTCGATGTTCTCCCCTACTAATTTATATGTTTCTTCTATCTTTGCTTTCATTGTCTCATCTAATTTACCTGTTGGAAGTTCTTCTAAGCCTTTGAATTTCAAAGTTCTATTAACCAAATTTCCAAATTTGTTTGACAATTCACCATTGTTTGTTGCAATTAATGCATCGATTGTAAAGTTAGAATCCTTTTTCTCTGGTCCGTTGTTTATCAAGTGAAAACGTAGTGTGTCTGCTCCATATTGCTCCACTAATTCTATTGCAGGGATTCCATTTCCTTTGCTTTTTGAGATTTTTTCATCATTTATATTCAAATATTCAGATGAAACTATTGTATTTACTAAATGATAATTTTCTTTCATTGCTAATAAAAGAGCGTTGAAAATTATACTGTGGAACACTATATTGTCTTTTCCATGTACCATGTATATAGTAGGATTGTATTCTTCTTTCCAAAATTCTTCCCAATTCTTACCTGTTTCTTCGCATTTTTTCATTGTTGCTGTGATGTATCCAAGAACTGCCTCAATCCACACATACATTTTTTTGTTCTCATAACCTTCTACAGGTATATCTACTCCCCAGTCTAAATCTCTTGTTACTGCTCTATCTACTAATCCTTGTTTTAAATATTTAGTTGTTTCATTTTTTGCATTTGCTCTCCATAGTGAATTATTTTTTTCTACATAATCTTCAATGTCTTTTTGAAATTTAGATAATGCTAGATATAAATTTTTGTTGTCTTTTAAAGACACTTTTTCACCACATTCTAAGCAAATTCCATCTTTCATATCTTCTATTACTGGTACATATCCACAATTGTCGCATTGTTCAGCCTTTGTCTCTTGTCCACATTTTGGACATGTTATTTTTAATTCTCTATCTGATAGAAATTTGCCACATTCTTCGCAAAAAGCTTGTGCCTCTATTTTCTCATAGATATATCCATTATCATATATTTTTTTGAACATCTTCATTACTTCGTTTTTATGAAAGTCTGTATCAGTGTTAGTATATAAATCATATGAAAACTCAAATTTCTCTAAAGTTTCTTTATCTCTATTGTGATAGTACTCAGCAATCTCTTTAGGATTTTTCTTTTCTTTTTTTGCTCTTTCTGTAATTGGCGTTCCATGGCAGTCTGTACCAGAAACAAACATTACATTATCTCCCTTAAGCCTAAAAAATCTTGCAAGTACATCTCCTGAGATAAGGCCTGCTATATGCCCTAAGTGTAAATCACTATTAGCATATGGCCAAGCCCCTCCTATTAAAATATTTTTACTCATTGAGCATCACTCCTCTTGTCTTATCCTATTTTGCTCCAAAACCAATCTAAGCTATTGTCAATACTTTCTTTTTTCTTTTCCTTCGCCTCAATGTCATCAATCCATAAATATGAAATAAATGATACAAAGACAAATATCAAATCAAAAACAATTGTAAATATTAATCCAGAAACAATCTCTTCTGTACGATTTGGTGTTGTTATAAACCATATTGTATGGAATACTAACAATCCTACGAATACAAAAAGCATCACTGCTGCTATCGCACTCTTCTTTGTTTCTTTCGCTAATATTAATGCAAGAACGAATATTAATGCTGCTATTAACAATATTAATGGATTTGAAAAATTTATCATTGGCATTTCTTTTCCCCCCTATATATTAATTTAATTTTTTTTCAATTAATTTTGCAAGGTCTTCTGCTTTTGTTCTAATGTATTCTTCATCTGTACCTTCTATCATAACTCTTACTAATGGCTCAGTACCCGATGGTCTTATTAGTACTCTACCATTACCTGAAAATTCTTTTTCTAGTTTGTCTATTTCAGCTTTTATTTCTGCATCATCTTTATAAGCATCTTTTTTGTCACTATTTACTTTAGCATTTACTAAAACTTGTGGATATATTTTTATTATATCACAACTTTTTGAAGCTGATACATTTTTTTCTAAAAGAATTTTTATAAACATTAGAGATGTTAAAATTCCATCTCCTGTAGGATTATAGTCAAGCATTATAATATGTCCTGATTGTTCTCCTCCAAGATTATATCCCTCTTTTAACATTTTTTCAAGTACATATCTGTCTCCAACTTTAGTTTGTTCAAAATTTATATTATTTGCTTCTGTATATTTTTTTAATCCCAAATTACTCATAACAGTAGCAACTAAAGTATCTTTTTTCAATTTTCCTTTTTCTTTCATGTAATTTGAAATTACTGCTAAAAGTTTATCACCATCAATTTCGTTTCCGTTTTCATCTACAGCTAAACATCTATCTCCGTCTCCATCATACGCTATACCTAAATTGCAATTATTCTCAACAACATATTTTTTCAACACATCTAAATGTGTAGAGCCGCAATTTTCATTTATGTTTGTTCCAGTAGGTGTATTATTCATAATATAATGCTTTATTCCCAATGCAGTAAATACTTTTTCTGCAACCACTGATGTAGCTCCATTTGCAGTATCTATTGCTACAACAAAATCTGACATATCTAAATTTTCGAAATCTTCTTCGAAATTCTTTCTAAAGAAATATACATATTCATCTAATAAATCTTCTCTATTTTCAGATACACCGATATGGTCATTTACTGCTGAAAAATCGCTTAATTTATCAGAATCCATTAATTCTTCTATTTCTTCTTCTAATTCATCAGGAATCTTCATTCCTTTATTACTAAAATATTTAACACCATTAAATTCATATGTATTGTGTGATGCAGAAATAACAACACTTGCATCTGCTTTCAATTTCTTTGTTAAATACGCAACTCCTGGTGTTGGAAGCACTCCAAGTGTTTTTACATTTGCTCCATAGCTTAAAAATCCTGCTACCATTGCACTTTCAATTAATGTTCCTGATATACGTGTGTCTCTACCTATTAAAATTGTTGGTGTTGGATTTTTTGAGTGCTTTGATAATACATATGCACCTGCTTTAGCTACTCTATATACTAATTCAGGTGATAGTTCTGTATTAGCAATTCTTCTAATTCCGTCTGTTCCAAAATATTTTCTCATGATTAACCTCCAATTAACTTTTAAAGTTTCTAATAAATTAAATATAAGTAATTTTAATTTTTTACTATAAATCAAAATTAAATAATATTTCACCTAACTCTAGGCGTAAATATTCTAAAGTAATATGGTTGTATGTCTTTTAGTATATCACAAATCCATATAATAGTTCCATCTTTTTTTGTAACTTTTATATTTGGAAATGTTTTCATGATTTTTTCATCTGAAAAATATGTGTCTACAAATTTTTTTACATTTGGTTTTTCATATAACTCTGTATATGTTGCAAGATATCTATCTACACCTTGTATGTCTAAATCATAGTTATTTACTAATCTTACATAAAACATTTTTAATGCAAAACATGTGATTAGAAAATCAAATAATAAAAAGATTGTCAAGACAATAGTTGTATTCTTTAATATTCTATTTGGTATCTTGTCTAATAATTTGTCTACTTTAGGATTTATATGTGTCATTAAATATATTGCGAGAAGTCCCCAAAATATAGAAAACCATACACAAATCCTACCATTAATATTAAATGGCATATCTGAGTAATCCCACCATTTAATATTAAATAGTAATTCTCCTATTACACTTATAACATACTCAGTTACAGAGCCTATAATAAAACCGCCGTGCAAATAAAGTATAATTGTTTTTCTTGAACTTTTGAAGTCCAACAATCATTACTACTGCACCCAAACCATATATTCCACAAAACGGACCATATAAAAAGCTTTTTCTGCTTTCCACTACTCCTTTTGTTAAAAGTCCAAATATTGTTTCTATTACAAACCCTATTATACTATATATTATAAAATATGCAAGTAGTTTTGTGATTGTAAATCCAAAAATAGTAAATTTTTTCTTTTGAGAACTATTATTTTCTATCTTATTATCATTCGCAGTATTTTCTTTTACTTTATTTTCTTGTTTATTTAATTTCCACAAAAATATAGCACCTCTCACTTTTTCAATATTAATTACATTTCTTTTATACAAATCCACTGTTGGAAAAGAATTAAATTTTGGCTAGGAAAACAAGTTTAAAATTTATGAGACGTACGTGTTGTACGTTGATTAAATTTTAAACGAAGTTTGACAACGCCAAAATTGTAATTATTTTTCAACTCAAAGTTCTACATTCTTTCTGGCATCTGAATTCCCAAGAGACTTGCCCCTGTCTTCAAAGCCATATTAGTACAATATGTCAAATACACTCTTGCATCTTGAAGTTTTTTATCGTCATTTATAATCTTATTTTCTGTATAGAATGCACTAAATAAATGTGCAACATCTATCAAATACCTTGAAATTATATAAGGCTCGTTTTTATCTGCTGCTTGTTTTATAATCTCTCCAAAATTATATAATTCTTTTATTAGGTTTATTGATGCATTATCATTTAAAAGTGTGGCATCAACAGTTGATAATTCTGGTATATTACCTGCTTTTTCTAGTACACTGTTTGTACGTACATAGGTATACTGCAAATATGGTCCTGTTTCTCCATTAAAATTAAGCATTGTATCCCAGTCAAACATTTCATCTTTTATTCTGCTATTATATAAATCATTAAATATAACAGCTCCTAGTCCAACTTTCTTTGCAACCTCTTCCTTATTCTCTAGGTTAGGATTTTTGTTCTCGATGATTCCAGAAGCTCTAGAAATTGCCTCATTTAATAAATCTTCAAGCTTGATTATATTTCCCTCTCTTGTAGACATTTTTCCTGTTTTTAGTTGCACCATTCCAAAAGGAACATGGATTAAATTATCAGTATATTTTTTGTCCAAGCCTAATAATTTTGCAACTTCAAAAATCTGTTTGAAATGCAATATTTGCTCATATGAAGTAACATATATAGCTTTGTTAAAATCATATGTTCTAGCCCTGTATAGGATTGCAGCTAAATCACGTGTAGCATATGTAGTAGACCCATTTGATTTAATAATCAAACATGGTGGCATGTCCTTATCTGACAAATCTACAACTTCTGCCCCCTCTGACTCTACTAACTTTCCACTTTTTTTTAGTAATTCTATTACCTCTCCCATTTTATCAGAATAAAAAGCTTCTCCATTCCATGAGTCAAAGTCTACATCAAGCAAGTCATATACTTTTTGAAACTCTTTCAAACTTAAATCTCTAAATTTTTGCCATAAATTTGTACAATACTCATCTCCATCTTCCAACTTCTTAAAATTGTTTCTACATTCTTCTAGCACACTTTCATCTTCCTTGCACAAATTATTTATACGTACATATATCTTTGTAAGTTCATCAATTGGATTTTCCTCAATATTATATTCTTGTCCCCATCTCTTATATCCTTCAATAAGCTTTCCAAATTGAGTACCATAATCTCCTAGATGATTAATACCTACAACATTATATCCTAAAAACTTATATATTTTGTATAATGCCCCACCAATAACTGTAGAACGTAAATGTCCAATATGAAATGGTTTTGCAATATTTGGAGCAGAATAGTCTATAACAATAGTTTTTTCATTTCCAATACTGCTACTTCCATATTGCTCTTTTTTATTTTCTATGTCTTCTAGTACAGTTTTAGTTATAGCTAATGGATTAATGTAAAAATTTAAATACCCATTTACCACATCAATTTTTAAAATTATCTCTTCATCTATTTTTATCTTCTCTTTTATATCATTTGCTATCATTTGTGGAGCTTTTTTCAATTCTTTAGCAAGTTTAAAGCAAGGAAGAGAATAATCTCCCATTTCCTTATTTGTAGGAACTTCAATATATTCTTCAATTTTTTCAATATTTATTGCTTCCTTTATTTCATCTGCTATTATTTTTTTGAAATCTAACATCATTTTCTCCTTTCTTATGTCGTTTTGGGGACAGGTCTAAAAACGACATTTTTTTATTGAGTATGGTCTAAATAATTTAAAAATAATTGTGATTTTGGCTAGGCAAACGAGCAAGAAAACCGGAGGCGTGCTTTTGACGCCAAAGGATTTTCGCACGCGAAGTTTAACAACGCCAAAACGCAATTATTTTTAAATTTTAGTCTCCCAAATTTATACCAATATATCTGGCAGTCTTAACAAGTTCATCATCCATAGTTACTTTTCTTAGATTGCTCTCAGGAGTATTTCCTGACACTGCTCCTATCTTTGTATTATTTCCCACAACGTCTTCTAACGGAACACTATTTAACTTTCCGTCTTTTATAACAGTAAGCACATTGAATTTTCCTTCAAGTGCAAGTTCCATAGCTTTAGAGCCATATTTAGTAGATAATACTCTATCAAAAGCTGTTGGTGTACCACCTCTTTGCATATATCCAAGTACAGTGCATCTTGCTTCTAGCCCAGTTAATTCTTCAAGTTGTCTTGCAACTTTCTCGCCAATTCCACCTAATTTTGTATTATCAACACCAGCTCCATTATTTCTTACATTTTTAACTTCCATTTCTCCGTCTTTAGGTCTAGCGCCTTCTGCTACAACAACAACACTAAATTCTTTTCCTCTGTTTTTTCTATTTATAATTTTTCTTGCAGCACTGTTAATATCGAATGGTATTTCTGGAATTAGTGCCACATCAGCGCCTCCTGCTATAGCCGACTCTAATGCTATCCAGCCAGCATATCTTCCCATAACTTCAAGTACCATTATTCTATGATGTGTCTCTCCTGTAGAATGAAGTCTATCTATAGCCTCTGCTGCAACAGATACTGCAGTATTATATCCAAATGTAATCTCAGTACATGCCACGTCATTATCTATTGTCTTTGGAACACCTATTACATTAATACCCTTTAAAGATAAATCTCTTGCTGATTTTTGAGTTCCATCTCCTCCTAGTGTAAATAAACAGTCTATCTCATCTTTTTTTATATTTTCAACACAAATATCAGATAAATCCTTATATACTGTCTCTCCGTTCTCTTCTACTGGATAATTAAAAACATTTGCATTTGTAGAAGACCCTATTATTGAGCCACCTTTTGGCAATATTCCAATAGCATTTCCTGTTGAACTTGTACCTAATCTAATTATATCATTCTTTAACAATCCTCTAAATCCATCTATAAATCCATAACATTCTATACCTTTATTTTCTGCAGTTTTGATAATAGCTCTAATAACTGCATTAAATCCTGAAACATCTCCACCATTAGCTAAAATAGCAACTTTTTTTAACATTACTCATCTTTCCTTTCGTTCCTTAAATTTTCCACTTATACTATTATACCAATAAATCGAAAAATTACAACTTTTTTTTGAAATTTTCCTCAAAACGTATAAACGAACTTGACGAAACTAATACATATTTGATTTGATGCCTTAAAAGAGCGCTCTTACTAAGAACGCTCTTTTGTATGGTTTAGCCTATTTGGAACTCTTTTCCCAGACTGCCTCCAAAATCTCAGAAATTTCAGCATAGCCACACGATTTTGCAACTTCTCTTACATTGCCGCAATTTGGAGCTTTCAGATCCGCTCCATTGTCAAGCAATATCTCAACAACTTTTTTGTGACCATTTGACACCGCGGGTAGTAATCCTGGAGTAGGATTAAGACCCATCTCAATCAATACCTCAACTACCTCTGTCCAGCCTTTTTCTGAGGCATTATACATAAAGCCCCAGTCATAAGTTCCTTTGCCAACAATGTCAGGTCGAAAGACCTTTAGAAAAAAAAGTACTACTTCTTTTTCCCCTTTTGCTTTTCCTTCCTCATCTTTCATTTCCATTGCTTGCCAGATGTAGTCCTGAATTAGCTTATCAGTCCTAGCACTTTCTTTGCATATCCGTGCCATTGCCTCAATTTCATTTTTGGTGATTTCCATACTTGTTTTCCTCCTTAAAATTATTTACCGGATTGTAAATAGATTTACTGTTATAGTATATCACATATTTATGTAAATTTCAATCACTTGTTCATTATATGTATATTTCCTATATCCGCTTCTAGCTCCCTAGTAATAATATTTTGTATTTGTGCAATTTCTTCTTTTTCAAGTTCTTCACCTTTAACAATTACATTTATGCTATCTCCATTTACAAAAATAACTAAATCTTCTATTCCTTTTGTTTTAATTAAGTTTTCAGCAATCATTATAGCATTTTGTTCATTATTAATTTTTGTAATCTCTTCTTGTGCAGTCTTTTTCTGTGCCTCGCTAACATTTGTATTATTTAGAATATTTTGATAATTCTCAATTCGTTGTGAATACATAGCATCTCTTTCTAGTTTTGAATTAGTAAAATACTCATCAGTACTAACTGCTTGGCTGTTAGTTTCTATATCATTTCCTACTATATTTTCCGCTTCTAGCATATTTTGATTACTATCATCAATAGTATTTGTATTATTTGCACTTTCTGCATCTATCATACCATTAGTCATGTTTTCACTTACTGAGTTTGTAACAATATTAGTTGCGTCATTTACATTGGTATTACTTTCTATTGTGCTATTTGTGTCTATACTATTTGCATCTACAACTTCACCGCTTACTAACCTAGCATCACCAATACTTGCCATTTCTTCTGAATCTGTTAATGCACCTGTCTCCACACTGTTGTTATTATTAGTAAAGTTTAAATATCCTGCTGCAATAACCATCAATCCAATAACAAATAAAACTATTTGATTTTTCTTTAATAAATTTTTCATTCAACCACTTACCCCTTTCTATAAGTTAGCTTGTATTTCTATTTTAAGACCTGTCCCCATTTTCCACTTTTGTGGAATTTGAGACCTGTCCCTAATTTCCCATCTCGAACACTTGAATTTTGTGTGTTGCAAGTCCTGTTACTGCACCGACTGCCTGGATGATGTTTGTTTTTACTGTAGCATCATTAGCTCCCTCTGCAGTTATTATTGCTCCTTCTATTGTTGGACTTACAATGCTTTGAGTTATAATAGAACTTCCATTATCTGTTTCCTCATATATTACTTCTTTTCTTGTATCAGTCTGCGTTACTTTTCTTGTTCCTCCTTCACTGTCTGTCTCTTCTGTATTTTCCTCTGAGCTCTCTTCATTGTATACCGGAATAGTTTTACTTGTTTCTGCATATGTTATCATAACTTTTACTTTTCCCACACCATTTATATTAGATAAAATGTCCTCCAAATCAGATACCAGTTCATTCCCTGTACTTGTATTGCTAACTTCTTCTGTATCTCCAGAACTTTGTGTGGTTTCTGCTAATTTTTTATTTGAATCTACTCTATTTTCACTGCTATTGCTTTCATTATTATTGTTATCATTCCATATAACATTTATCACTATTAAAGTTACTATTAATAAAATTAAAAATACTACTATGTTTTCTATTTTCTTCTTATTACTTCTCTCTGTTACTTCTTCCCCTTCTTTTTTTCCAAAAAGATTTTTAAATTTGTCTTTAAACATAGTACTTCTCCTTTCATAGTGAGAATTTAGGGACAGTCCCTATTTTCTCATTTGATAAATATCAAGTCTATCTCTATGCCTTTACTAATTAATTGTAATCTTGTCTTCACTTACTTCATAAACTCCACTCAAGTATTCTTTTACATCTTTCTTTTGACTACTTGATAGTTCGTTCTTTTTGTCATCCTCATTTTCCTCTGTACTTTCATCTGCATTAGTTTTATCTTTAGAAGTATCTCCTATGCTCACATCAACTTTGTTCACAGTTTCTACTTTTTCCACTTCATTATCAAAATTATTATTTCCGTGATGTATCAGTTTCATTATACTTTGTTTCTCCAGTACTTGTTACATTATTAGTATCTCCGCTTTTCTCTTCTTCCACATTTTCTAAATCCAATGTTATACCCTCGATTGTATAGCTCTCATCATCCGCTATATTAATATCCACACTGTTTACTATATACCCCTTTGCCTCAATCTTTGCCTTCATGTCATCTTTTAGTCCAGATGAATACATTCCCATTATGCTACTTTGATTATTGTCCTGAATAGTATTTTGCATTTTAACACTTGCTTCTGCTTCTTCAATATATGTATCTAGATCTAGTATATCCGAAACTTGTACATCTTCACTAGTGAATTTGTTAATTACAGGTGTAATTATTGTAAATAGAACATATACTCCAATAACAACCTTTATGTATTTTTTGCTGTTACCTTCTGGAAGTATCATTTCTATAATAGTGGCAATAATTACTGCAACTATTATTGACTCTGCCCAATTACTTATCCATTCAACCATTACCTCCCTCCTATCTATACATCATTCCACTGTTCGATATATTAATTACAAGTGTTGTTCCTATAATAAACATTACTGAGATGCTACACATAATAGCAAGAAGTACTTTAAAAGTATCACCCATCTGTTCTAATAATTGAATTATTTTTCCATCCGCAATTGGCTGACATAGTGCTGCTCCTAAATAATATATTGCCATCAGTACAACCAGTTTTATTATTGGTACTATTGCAATTCCAATTAAGATAATAACTCCAACTATTCCAGTTGCATTTTTTAGTATAGAGCTACATCCTATAACTGTATCAACCGCATCTCCTAATATTTTTCCAACTACTGGGATAAAGCTTGATACTGCAGCTTTTGCTGTTTTTGCTGTTATTCCATCTACACTACTACTTAAAGTTCCTTCAATTGATACTACTCCTACAAATATTGTGAGGATAACTCCTAATACCCAAACAACACTTGATTTGAAAAACTTAGATAACTTGTCTACTTGTACTCTATCTGAAATTTTTGAAACTATTCCTAATGCAGTTGATACTAATATAAGCGGAATTATGATACCTGTTAAAAAATTACCAATGAATGTTATTAAGAACAGTATTATAGGTTGTACTAGATTTGCTGATGCAATACTACCAGTTGTAATCATAAGCGTTATCATAATAGGTATCAGAGAATTCATAAATCCAACAAGACTTTGTATAGACTCTCTAACAATGTCCAATATCTGTACAAAATTTGTCATTATTAAAGTTACTATTAAAATGTATTGTACATAATATGTAATTTGAGCTATTCCTTTATTCTCTAGCCCCTCACTCAAGCTTTTCAATATGCTATGTATAACTATTATTACTAATATGCTCCCCAGTACTGTTATTGCGTCAAAAACTTCTCCACCTAATGCCTTTAAAATGCTCTTAAATATAGTTTCATTGTCTATATTACCTGTTATAGCTGAAGAAAAGAGTTCTCCCATATCTATGTCTTCATAAACATCTTTAGTATATTTATCAGCTTCATCTATAAATGAGTTTATATCTAAATCTTCCTGTTGTGACTGAATTATCTCTTCCTGGCTTAAAGCATCTTCTGATGTCTCTCCTGAAGCATGTACAGTATTGGTTAGAAATAATAAAATTAGAATTACAATTGTAACAATCTTTTTCATTTCATTGCCTTTCTATAATTATTAACTATAGCAGTTCCACGTGGCACACATATTTTTTATGGTAGTATTTCCACAACTGTCTCAAGTAAACTAGATATGATTGGTATTGACATCGATACTATAATTACTTTTCCTCCCATATCTACTTTATTTGCAATAGCTGTCTCTCCTGTATCTTTGCAGATACTTACTGCAAACTCTGTTAAAAATGCAATCCCTGTTATTTTTATTAGCAAAGTTAGGAATTCATTATTTATCGCAGTTTTATTTGAAAGCGTAGTTAAAAGATTTATAATGCCATCTAACTTGTCCATAATAAATACTAAGATTATGGCACCTGCAAGAAGTGACACATATAAAGTAAATTCAGGTTTATATTGACGTACTATTATGATAATTATTAAAGAAATCAAACCAACACCAATTATTTTTACAATATCCATTTTATGTTCCCTTTCTGTGCAATTGGGGACTGTCCCCAATTGCACAATTAGTTGTCATAATCCAAACATTGTCCTTACAGAATCAAATAATGTACTGATTTCTTTAATAACAAGTGTAAGAACTATAACTAATCCTGCAAGTGTAGTCATCATTGCTTGGTCTTCTCTTCCAGCTCTTACTAGTACCTGATGAAGTACTGCAACTAAAATTCCTATTGCCGCAATTTTAAACAATAAATCTATATTCATAATCTTGCTTCCTCCTACACTAAAATTATAACTACTGCTAGTCCTACTACTCCACCTAATGTTTTATATAGCTTTTCATTCTTTTGTTTTTCTTTTTCTGCTACTTCTATTTGTGTGTTTAGAAAATCTTGTACTAGCTTTATTTCACTTACTTGTCCTTCTAAGTCGGTCTTACCTAACATTCTACCTAGATTTTTTATTATTCCTTTATCTTCTTCTGTTAGACTAGTCTCTATCTTTTCTACTGTTTCTTCCCACGCCTCTCCTGCTGATTTTTCTTTCATGTTCTCAGAAGCGGTTCTAAATATTTTTCCAATACTTCCATTTATGTTATTGCCTATTTCGCTGAAACTCTCTGGAACAGATTCATATGTAAATTTAATTTTTGTAAGAAACATGTTTAGCGCATTTTTCATTTCTTTTAATTCTGTTACTCTATTTGAATATTTTTTAGCAATAATCTTTCCAGCTTGTAGGCTTCCTAAAAATATCATTAGTAAAATAAAAACTTTTATAAAGAACATTTTCATTCACTCCTTGTTTTTTATTTTATATAAGTAGTTCCACGTGGTATACATATATTTTGTTCGAAAACTTGGAGAACACAATATATGTATACCAGCAAGATGGAACGGACTTATTATACTTCATTTACTAAAAATTAGTTTTGTATTTCTCTTTTCTTCAATTAGAATTATCCTCTCTATAATATCTAATTTATACAATTTACTGAGAATAGGATTTAAAGTGATATTTTCTAAACTATCTCCATGAGCTGTAAACAGACCTTTTACTCCTGAAGTAATCGCATAATTTATCGCCTCTATATCTTGCTCTGTACCAATCTCATCAGCAACAATCACTTTTGGATTCATCGAACGTATTAGCATCTTCATACCTATATCTTTTGTGACGTTGTCCAAAATATCAGTTCGCTCTCCTAAATCATTTTGTGGAATTCCTTTATACATTGCTGCTATTTCTCCTCTTTCATCAACAACTCCTACAGTAATTCCTTTGAAATTGTATTCTTGTATTCCACCGCTTATTTTCCTTACACTATCTCGTAAAAGCGTAGTTTTACCTCTACCAGGTGGTGATAATATAATGGTGTTGTATATTGTGTTTTCTTTTGTATTTAATATGTATGGCAATATAGAATAACTACAATCTATAACTTGTCTTGCTATTCTAAAATTCAAACTATATATATGTGATATATTTATAACCTGTCCATCTTTTACAACTACATTTCCAGAAATTCCTACTCTATGTCCACCTTTGATTGTTATGTATCCATTACAAATTTGACTTTGATATGTATAAATTGAGTTGTCGCATATACGTTGAAGTATCTCTAGAATTTCTTGTGTGTTTATAACATAATCTATTTTTACTTCTTCTTGTCCTATTTTTAGCAAAATATTTCTATTTGCACGCAATCGTATCTCCTCTAGCTGTTCTAAGTTATTTTCTAGTATTTTGTTTTTTATATTACTAGGGAAATATTCCAGAACTTCATTTATACTATTCATTTCTCATTTTCTCCTTTGTTTAAATATATAACTATGTTGTTGGAAAAGAATTGTTGTTTTGACTAGGCAAACGAACGAGAAAACCGGAAATGTACTTTGTGTACATTGAGGATTTTTGAAGTGAAGTTTAACAACGTCAAAACGCAATTATTTTTCAACCATAATAAAAAATACAACATATATATTAAATATATATGCTGTATTTTCTATTTTTAGAACTATTTTTTATATTTTATTACATGTTTGTTCCTTCTATTGGATCTGAGATAGAGCCATTGATAGCCATAACCATGTTTGGTCCTGCTATCCACATATACATAGGATTTAATGTGTCAATTGGGAAACCTATTTGCTGCATTTGACTTTGATTTATTGATGCAATTTTAGTAAATAACTGTACTGTAAATGGTTGTACTTGTTCTGCTGGATAATTATTTAATATAGTAACATCATTTGCAAAATCTTCTATACTTATATTGCTATCAAAACTTACTGTATTATTATAAGAGTAACTAGTATTAAATACATCTGGACTACCCATACTGAATGTTATACTTTCAGTTACATTATCTGTATTTAGTCCATCAAATGACATTCCTAATTCAATATCAATTGTTTCATCACTTGTTACATCGCTATATGTAAAAGAGAAATTGTAATTTACGCTAGAATCAGTTTGTTGTTTATCAAAGTTAATATTTATCTCATCACTATTAATTGTAATATTATTTGTCATGCCATCTTTTTGCGTTATACTTATTTGTACTATAACTTCTTTAATGTTTTGCTCATTTAATCTATTTATGATTTCATCTATATCTTCTGCAGTTATACTCATTGTTTCATCATAACTATCTTGATATAACTCTGCAACAATATTATTTATCTTATTAATCATTGTTGTATCATTCCTTAATACTTCTAGCATCTGAATTGCATAATTTTGCAATTCCACATTTGTTGTAGATAATACATATGACACTGAGCCATCTGCATTTTCTACTTTTGAAAATTTATCATCTGTGAAATTATTAAATAATGGTAGCAAATAATTTTGTTGAATATGTGTTTTTTCTTCATCGGTAAACTGTAGTGATTGTGGCTCTTGAATTTCTATTTTATTTGGAACACCAGTCACATCTGTAACTCCAAACTTTTGCAATAAGTCTGGCAAATTATTATTTTCTACTGCTATGTAGCCTGTTGCTACATTATCTGATGCAAGTGCATATACATCGCCAACTTGTTTGTAGTTAAATGGAAAATTAACTGCATCTGAATAATTGATAGAAATATCTTGTTCAACTTTACTATTTACACTATCAACTTTTCCAGAAAAAGTTATATTTGTATTATTTCCATACTCTATCATGCTACTTACTGCTTGCATTTGTGCATCTGTAGAAGTATCTGCAATTATCTCTGTGTTTACTGAAAAATCTCCATTAGTTGAATATGGCATAGTTTTCTTTTTATTTTCATAATCTGTTAAAATACTTGGTGAAAATCCGCTTTCTTGTTCTCCCATTTGCATAGCATATTTTGCAAATAATTCTTTATCTGTTTTTAATAAATCTGTCCCTAAATATATGTATGCAAAAGCTCCTCCTGCTAAAATTAATAAAACAATTAATACTATAATTGTAATTAACAAACCCTTTTTCTTCATATGTTTTCCCCCTATATAAAATAATATTTATTGTTGGAAAAGAATTAAATTTTGGCAAGGAAAATTTTATTTAAAAGGCAAGGGCGCATACGCGGTGTATGTAACCGCGTTTTAAATGAAATTTGACACAGCCAAAATTCTAATTATTTTTCAACTCTCTACTCTTCCCAGTTGTGATAAACATTCATCACATCATCTAAATCTTCCAAGTTGTCTATTAATCTTTGCATTTTTTCTCCATCTTTCTCATCAAGCTTAATATATGTAGATGGAACCATTTGAACTTCTGCTTGTAAAAATTCTAAACCTTGTCCTTCTAATGTTTCTCTTACATTTGCAAAATCTGCTGGTGATGTAGTTATTTCATAGCACTCATCAGTTGCTTCAAAATCTTCTGCTCCGCTGTCTAAAGCAAGCATCATCATATCATCTTCTGCCATATCTGTAGTTGTTCTATCTATTACAATTACACCTTTTTTTGAGAATAAATATGATACACATCCAGATGTTCCAAGATTTCCTCCTGCTCTATCAAATGCATGTCTTACATCTGCTGCAGTTCTATTTTTGTTGTCTGTACTAGCCTCTACTATAACTGCAACTCCATTTACTCCATATCCCTCATATGTTATTTCTTCGTAATTTTCTGTATTATTTGCTCCTGACGCTTTTTTAATTGCATTATTAATTGTATCATTAGGCATGTTATTTGCCTTACATTTTGCTATTACATCTTTAAGTTTAGAATTACCAGCCGGATCAGGTCCTCCTTGCTTTACTGCTATTAATAATTCTCTACCTAATTTTGTAAATATTTTTCCTCTTGCTGCATCTGCTTTACCTTTTTTTGCTTGAATATTATGCCATTTACTGTGTCCTGACATGGTTAATTCCTCCTTTTTTATTTTTTCATACAGTTTTATTTTATCATACTTTTTTTAGTTTGTGTATAGTTTTTTTGTTATTTATAAATATTTTGTTTTATAATTATATATTTATTCATTTCATCAGTATTTTTTAATGGTCTTTTACAATATTTAATTATATTTGCATGATTAAAATGTGTATCAGCTATAAAATATATCATAGGCTCTCATTTTCTGTTTAAACAGTTGTCACTTCTATATCTAAACATGAAATAAATTCTTTTAGTTCCTTATATTTTATCACTTAATTAACACCTCCATTATAGTAGTTAATTTTTCATATACATTAAATATTTTAGCATATTCATCTAATAGTTTTAGTTTTTTATTTTTTGAATTAAAATAACTTTTCAAAATTTGTTCTGGATATAAAATCAACTCTTTATTTTTAAATCTATTAATATATATTTATAATTTACTACAAATATTTTTACATTTAATATTTCATTTGTTCCAAATTGACTAATTTCTCTTTTCTAAAAGTCATTTTTAGTAAACAAGGAGATGTTATATCTAAAACTGTATTATTGTATACTAATTTAACATCTTCATTTACTTCGCACCAATTTAATAAGAAAAATTTTATTGAACCTCCGATGGCTTACAACAGCAATTTTCTTACCTACATACTCTTTTAATATTCTATCAAAGAACTCCGTCATTCGTTTCTTTGTCTCCTCTGCACTTTCCCCATCAGAAGTCTTAAACTTTCTATCCAATAGTTGTTCTTGAGAAGGGTCTCTTGTTTTTTTTACCTTCCATAAACTCTCCTAGTTCTTTTAAATTTCCTAGTTTTCTTTCACTTAAATTACTGTCCAAATTAATAGGTAAGTTGTTAGAATTAGCAATATATTTAGCAGTAGCTTTTGCTCTAGTATAACTACTTGACCAAATAACATTAATATTGGTTAATTCCTTATTTTCACTTAATCTTTTAGATTGTTCTTCTCCATATACAGATAAAATTTCCTTT
>CAMOBD010000033.1 GCA_946578345.1 uncultured Clostridium sp. | reverse complement strand
ATCTGTTAGAGATAGCATTAGAGCAAGTATAATAGAAGAAGCGGAAACTAAATACAACATTGGCAAAGATGAGAGTGTTCAAGATGTTATAAATAAACTAACAGATGAGATGCTTAAATGTGCTGCTAATATGGAATTTGAAAGAGCAGCAGAATTGAGAGACCAAATTAAGGAATTAGAAAATAGTTTGTAATATTGTCATAAATATTGCGAATAATCATTGAAAAATTGCACAAAATATAGTAAAATATATAAAGATAGTATTAAAGGAGGAGATACCAATGGGAATACTTGATATTAATGATAACTTTACTAACAAAATAAATTTTGATGAGTTTACACCAGAAAATTGCGACCAATACATTAATGGTGTAAAAGAACATGAACAACCATTAGTTGCATTTGCTAATGAAGGTAAAAACGTAATTTATAGAGAGCAATTATAAAAAAGAATTCTGCAAATTATAATAAAAAGATTATCGACTATATATATTTGACTGAATGAACAAAAAAGTTCCCCTTTCCGAATAACGGAGAGGGGATTTTAAACATTTACTGCTTTTTCTCCACTTTTTTCATAGTGGCTATACTTATAGCAAGCAAGCCATTAGCCGTTTGACCAGCAGGATTCTTCCAGTCAATCTTACAATAATATTCTCCTTTTCTTTCGGTAGGTGCAATTATTGTAACCTCAAAACCGTCTCTTCTGAGACGCTCTATCTGGTTATTCCAAAGCTTAAGCATAGCTTCGGTCAAACCAGACTCAGCGAAGATTTCGAGCCGATCTAAAATAGTGATTTTTTCCAGCATTAGTTTTGCCTCCTTAAAATAGACAGAGTGGTTAAATGTTTAAAAAGATGTGTATGTTACAGAATTCTGGAACATATAAAAACATCTATGTGACATATTATAGCACATATTTTTCACAAAGTAAAGTGTTATGTATACTATTTGCAAATTCAGTAACACAAACTCTTGTTTTTTTACAGAAAATATAGTATAATAAATCCGTTCCATTTTGTGGGAAATATAGTTGCAATGCATTTGAATAAAAATATATCCGCAACTTGGAACTAATTGTACAAAATAGGGGGCAATTTGATGAATGATAAAATTGTAATAAAAGGAGCAAAAGAGCATAACCTAAAAAATATAAATATAGAAATTCCAAGAGATAAACTAGTAGTTATTACAGGACTTTCTGGCTCTGGAAAATCATCTTTAGCTTTTGACACTTTATATGCAGAGGGGCAGAGAAGATATGTAGAAAGTTTATCAGCATATGCAAGGCAATTCTTAGGATTAATGGAAAAACCAGATGTAGAGTCAATAGATGGACTTTCTCCAGCTATTTCAATAGACCAAAAGACTACATCTAAAAATCCACGTTCAACTGTAGGGACAGTTACAGAAATATATGATTACATTCGTCTTTTGTATGCAAGAATTGGTGTGCCATATTGTCCTAAATGTGGTAAAAAAATAGAAAAGCAAACAATAGACCAAATTATAGATAGTATATTGGAATTAGAGGAAGGTACAAGAATACAAGTATTAGCACCAGTTGTAAGAGGCAGAAAAGGTGAATTTGTAAAACAACTTCAGGAATTCCAAAAAGAAGGTTTTGTTAGAGCAAGAGTTGACGGAGAGATGGTAGAACTTTCTGACGATTTACAAATAGATAGAAAGAAAAAACACAATATAGAACTTATTGTAGATAGGCTTGTTATTAAAGATGATATTAGAAGTAGATTAACAGAATCTGTTGAGACAGCCTTAAAGCATGCAAACAATATAGTGATAATAGATGACGCTACACATAAAAAAGAGATGTTATTTAGTCAAAATTATGCATGCCCTGATTGCGGAATTAGTTTTGAAGAATTAACACCAAGAATGTTTTCATTTAATAATCCATTTGGTGCATGTCCAAGCTGTACAGGTATTGGTTACCTAATGAAAATGGATGAGGATTTGATTATACCAGATAAGAATAAGACTTTGTACGATGGAGTTAAAGCATTTGGCTCAAGCGTAATGAAACGTGGAGATACAATGGCTAAAATGTATTTTGAAAGTATAGCACGTCACTATGGTGTGGAAATAAGGAATGTGCCTATCAAAAAATTACCACGTGATTTCTTAGAAAAAATCCTATATGGTACAGGTGATGAAGAGATTGATTTCGAATATACCTCAGCAGCTGGAACTAGAAGATTTAGAGCACCTTTCGAAGGAGTATTGCCAACATTAGAGAGACGTCACAATGAAACAAAATCACAAGGAATGCGTGCATTTTATGAAATGTACATGAGCGATTCACCATGTCCAGAATGCCATGGGGCAAGACTAAAAAAGGAAAGTTTATTTGTAAAAGTAGGAGACAAAAATATAAATGAACTTACAGATATGTCTATCAACAAGATAAAGGATTATTTAAATTCATTAGAATTAAATGCGAAAGACAGAATGATAGCAGACCAAATATTCAAAGAACTTAATAAAAGATTACAATTCCTAATAGATGTTGGACTAGAATATTTAACACTATCAAGAAGTGCTGGAACATTGTCAGGAGGAGAGGCACAACGTATACGTTTGGCCACACAGATAGGGTCTGGACTTACTGGAGTTCTTTACATCTTGGATGAGCCAAGTATTGGGCTTCATCAAAGAGATAATGACAAATTACTAGCAACATTAAAACATTTAAGAGATTTGGGTAACACAGTTTTAGTAGTAGAACATGATGAGGATACAATGTATGCTGCAGACCAAATTATAGATATTGGACCAGGAGCAGGTGTACATGGTGGAAATGTAATGGCACAGGGAACAGCAGAAGAAGTAAAACTTGTTCCAGACTCTATTACAGGACAATATTTAAGTGGAAGAAAGCAAATATTAGTTCCTAAAAAACGTAGAAAATCAAATGGAAAAGCGATAGAAGTAAAAGGAGCTACGGAGCATAATTTAAAAAATATTAATGTGAAATTTCCGCTTGGACAATTCATTTGTGTAACAGGTGTTTCTGGATCAGGAAAAAGTACATTAGTAAATGAAATATTATATAAAACTATTGCGAGAGATTTGAATGGGTCAAATGAAAAGCCTGGTAAATGCAAAGAAGTAAAAGGATTGCAAAATATAGATAAAATAATTAACATTGACCAATCTCCAATAGGAAGAACACCACGTTCTAACCCAGCAACATATACAGGAGTGTTTGATTTCATTCGTGACCTATTTGCAGGAACGAATGAAGCGAAAATGAGAGGATATGACAAAGGAAGATTTAGCTTTAATGTTACAGGAGGAAGATGTGAGGCTTGTAATGGAGATGGGATTCTTAAGATAGAAATGCACTTTTTGCCAGATATCTATGTACCTTGTGAAGTATGTAAAGGGAAGAGGTATAATAAAGAGACTTTAGAAGTAAAATATAAAGGAAAGACAATATCTGATGTGCTTGACATGACTGTAGAAGAAGCTTTGGAATTCTTTAAGAATTTACCTAGAATAAAAAACAAAATCCAAACACTATATGATGTGGGATTAGGATATATTAAACTCGGACAACCTTCTACAACTCTTTCAGGAGGAGAAGCACAACGTATAAAACTTGCTACTGAGCTATCTAAAAAAGCAACTGGAAAAACACTATACATCTTAGATGAGCCTACTACTGGACTTCATATAGCAGATGTTCACAGACTAGTTGATATTTTGCAAAGACTAGTAGACACAGGAAACAGCATAATTGTAATTGAACATAATTTAGACTTAATAAAAACAGCCGATTACATCATAGACTTAGGACCAGAAGGCGGAGACGGTGGAGGAGAAATAGTTGCAGTTGGCTCACCAGAACAAATTGTAAAAAATGATAGAAGTTATACAGGAAAATTTTTAAAGAAATATTTGGAAAAATAGGACATAGGACAATTGGGGACGGGCTTGTTTTGTCATAGTTTATACATACTAAAAACGTAAAGAATATAAGTTTATTTTCTTTACGTTTTTAGTAAATCATGGAATTAACTATACTGTTTTGTAATCAAAATTTAAAATTATTACATGTTGTATAATTTAGTTGGATATATACAACTATTTATTGTTGTTTTCGTTTTGTTTTCCATTATTCTTTTTGTTATTCTTTTTTGAATTATTATTTTCTGACATATTGAAGCACCTCCAATCCTAATAGAATTATGGACAAAATTTTTAAAAATATACATTTTTATTCAAGAAATTTTTTGTATACTTAAAAGATGGGTTGTAAAGAATAATACAAATTCATCTTTTTTCAAAATTATAATGAAAAATTAAAAAATAAATGATATAATAAGATGCGATAAAGAACGAAAGGAGTAAATATAGCATTATGAGTAATATAGTAATAGGAATTGAAGGATTAGTTGGAGCAGGGAAAACATCGATATGTAGAGAACTTTTAAAACATATACCAAACAGCATTATCTTGCATGGGGGAAATTTATATAGGGGAATTGTATACGCGTTAATGAGTTCTTCAAGCAATATAGATTTGAAAAATTTAAAAGAAAATATAAAAGATATTGATATAAAAAAAGTAATGGACACTTTAAAAGTAGAATTTAAAATAGAAAATAGAGAAAGTGTTGTATATGTTGCAGGTCAAAAAGTTGATGAAGAGAAGCTTCAATCTGAAGATGCATCTTTAGCAGTATCAATAGCAGGAGCAAATGCTGACAGCGAAAAGTTTTATGCTTTTGCAAGACATTTGATAAATATGTACAAACAGGAATATAATGTGATTGTCTCAGGAAGAGATTTGATGAAAATTTATCCAAATTTAAATTATCACTTCCTTATAACCGCGTCTCTAGAAGAAAGAGTAAGAAGAAAAATGAGTCAATATGGCGAAAGTTCTAATTATGAGGAAGTAAAAGAGAACATAATAAAAAGAGATGAGTTGCAAGAAAAAGCAGGATATTATAAAATTTATGACAATACTATAAAGGTTGATGTCACTGATTGTAACACAGTAGAGGAATCAACTAAAAGAGTGTTGGAGCATATTATATGAGGAAAGGATGGATAAACAAAATGGAAAATTTAAAATTAAAAGCTTTTGAGAATAATGTTAGAGGAAAGAGAGTTGCTGTGATTGGCTTAGGTGTAAGTAACATACCACTAATAGACTATTTACATGATTTAGGTGCAAATGTAGAAGTCTTTGTCCAGAGAGAGGTAGAGGATTTAGACCAAGATGTTGTTGAAAAGATTAAAGGTTATAATTTTAAGTTGGTAACTGGAAAAAATGCATTACATTTTTTGAGAGGGTTCAATATTATCTTCCGTTCACCAAGTTGTTTGCCTACAACACTTCAATTAGTATCAGAGCATAAAAGAGGTGCTGTTGTAACTTCTGAAATAGAAATGCTTATGAATACGTGTCCATGTAAAGTTATAGGCGTTACTGGAAGTGATGGAAAGACTACTACAACTTCTCTTATTTATGAGATACTAAAAAAAGGTGGATATAATTGTCATCTTGGTGGAAATATAGGAATACCTCTATTTACTCAAGTAAAAGATTTTAAAGAGGATGATATTGTAATATTGGAGCTTAGCAGTTTTCAATTAATGGATATGGAAATAAGTCCAGATATATCAGTAATCACAAATGTTTCTCCAAATCATCTAGATAAGCACAAATCTTACGAAGAGTACATAGATGCTAAAAAAGCAATATTTGCATTTCAAGATAAAGATGGCAAAGTTGTATTAAATTATGATAATGACATAACAAGGGAAATGGCAAAAGAGGCAGAAGGAAAAGTTGTATTTTTTAGTAGCAAGCAAAAACTTGATGATGGAGTAATATATGAAGACGGCATTATAAAAGAGTGTGAAGATGGAGTTCGCAGACATCTAATAAATACAAAAGATATTCATTTAAGAGGAGTTCACAATTATGAAAATGTCTGTGCTGCAATAGCTGCTACATCTGGATTAGTAAGTGAAGAAGTGCAAATAGAGGCAATAAAAGGCTTCAAAGGAGTAGAGCATAGACTAGAATTTGTAAGAGAATTAGATGGAGTAAAATGGTATAATGATTCTATTGGAACAAGTCCTTCAAGAACGATTGCTGGAATTAACTCTTTTGATGAAAAGATAGTCCTTATTGCAGGTGGATATGATAAAAATTTAGATTATATGCCTTTAGCAGAGGCTCTACCTAATAAGGTCTCAAAAGTTATTTTAATGGGAGATACAGGACCAAAAATTGCAAATGCTATTTTACAAGCAACAAAAGGCTTAGATTTTATGATACCAATGTATAAAGAATATAATATAGAAAAATCAGTAAAAAGAGCAAGAAAAATTGCAGAGCCTGGAGAAATAGTTTTATTCTCTCCAGCAAGTGCGAGTTTTGATATGTTTAAAAACTTTGCTGAAAGAGGAGAGAAGTTCAAGGAATTAGTTAATGAATTGGAATAATATGAACTTACAATAAATCACAAAATTAAAAATAATACATATTATATCATAAGAAAAATGAGGAGGTATAATATGTATTATCAAAGTTATGAGGATTATATAAGAAGTATACTAGGTTATCCAGTAGCACAAGATGTATGTACAAATACATATTCAAATAATATGATGACTAGCCCAAATACAGAATTTATGATGCAAACACCTATGTATAGTGATGAGATTATGGATTTGTATCCTGAAATATATAAGATATTAAATCCAATGGTATGTAAAATTTGTGAAGCTAATACTAAACCAATTACAAGGGAACTTATTGATGCAATGACAGATGAAATATACATGAATATAGAAAGTGATCCTTCTGTTGTAGATACAATAAATGTTAGAGTTAATTTGCCAAAAGAAGAGAAAATAGAGAACAGTAGAGATAATTCTACCAGATCTAGAACTCAAGTAGTAAATCCAAGCCTGAGTACAACTTCTTCTACAGGAAGTTCGAACAGGACTAAAGAAGCTAGACCTGAAAGAAGTTCTAGACAAGAACGAGCAAGCAATTCTTTGAGTAAACAAGATAAAATAGTAGAGACATCAAAAGATATTACAGAAAATAGTAACATGCAAGAGAAAAGAGAATACAGGCAAAGAAGAAATACTACACTTCAAGATTTGATAAGAATTTTAATTTTAAATCAATTATTAGGAGGGCACAGAAGACCTCCAAGACCAAGGCCAAGACCACCACGTCCACCTTTCCCAGGGAGACCAGGTCAAAATCCAAGGCCACCATTTCCAGGAGGAGGTCGGACCAAATCCTAGACCACCAATGGAGCCTAGAAATTATTATTTGAGATGACTTTTTGAAAAATAATTATAATTAAAAATTGGAAAAATTTTCTAAGATATGTAATTTTAAATTGCATATCTTTTATTTTTTTGCAAATAATAAATAATGATATTTTATATTTTAAATCCGCTCCATCTTGCTGGCATACATATTTTGTGTTCTCCATGTATTCGAATAAAAAATATGTATACCACGTGGAGCTAGTAAGATATAAAATAAAAAATATAATATAATTAGGAGGTTCTTATGAAAGTAAAAGATTGTATGTGTAAAGAAGTGGTTTTTGTAAAACCAGATTGTAATACAGAGGAATGTGCAAAGTTAATGTGTGAAAATCATATTGGATGTATTCCTGTTTGTGATGAGTCAAAAAAAGTTGTTGGTTTAGTTACTGATAGAGATATTTTATTAAGAACTGTTGGTTGTGGAAAAGAAATTAAAAATACTCCTGTAAGCGATATTATGACTTGCAATGTAGATTGTTGTTCTCCTGAAACTGATGTATGTGATGCAGAAAAAGTTATGTCACAAAATCAAATAAGAAGATTACCTGTAATTCAAAATGGACAAGTTGTAGGAATGCTAACTTTAGGTGACTTAGCAGCTAATAAACAAGTAAAAACAGAAGGTATAGGAGTAACATTAGAAAAAATATGTGGTTGCGATGATAAGAATGCTGAATAATTGATAAATGAGCAGAGTATTCTGCTCATTTGTTACTAAAATACAATGAATAAAAATCATATTTTAGCATAAAATAACAATAGGACAAGTCTAATAAGGAGACATACATATGGTAGTAGATATGAACTATTGGCATAAGGTAATAAAAAATATTTTAATACTAGTAATTAGCATATTTGCTGTCTATTTAGCATTTAAACTAGCAATTTTTTATATGCCATTTTTAGTAGCCTTTATTCTTTCACTAATTCTTGAACCGATAATTAGATTTATAATGAAAAAAGCAAAGCTAACAAGAAGAGTTAGCTCTATAATTGTGTTCATAATTGCCATTGCAATTATAGCTGGACTATTAGTCTGGGGAATAACAACACTTATTTCAGAGGCAAGCAATCTGCTTAATAATATCAATTCATATATAGATGCTGGTTATAACTTATTTCAAAATATAGTATCCAGTATTGATTTAAGTAGAATTAACATACCAGGAGAAGTAATGAACGTAATACAAAATTCCGGAATGGAATTTTTAGATACAATAACTGAATGGGCAAAAGGAGCACTAACTAAAGTAATAGACTTTATTACATCTGTCCCAACAATTGGAGTGTATTGTGGTATATCTTTAATTGCTTTGTACTTTATGTGTGTTGATAAAATATATATGATAGACCAATTAGAGCATCATTTACCAGAAACATGGGTAAAAAGAATTGGAGTACATTTAAAAGCATTAATTAAATCATTAGGAGGATATCTAAAAGCAGAACTAATTCTTGTGCTAATTTCATTCTTTATATCTCTTGTAGGGTTATATATTTTCTACTTTATTGGCTGGAATGTACAATTCCCTTTGATAATAGCAATTCGGTATAGCATTTGTAGATGCACTTCCAATCTTTGGCTCAGGAACTGTAATGATACCTTGGGCTGGAATTTTAGCATTTTCAGGAGATATAAAACTAGCGATAGGAATATTTGTGTTATGGTGTATAATGAGTATTGTAAGACAATTAATAGAGCCACGAATTGTAAGTGGACAAATTGGAATACATCCAATATTCACATTGATTGCAATGTATACAGGATTCCAATTCCTAGGAGTTTGGGGGTTACTACTTGGCCCAATTATTTTAATAATTCTTAAAAATATTTATGGAACATTAATAGATAGGGGAGTAGTAAAATCAATTTTGGAAAGATGAAACAAAGGGGACGGAGCATTTGTTTCATTTTTGCAACAAGAGGGACAGACCTAAACATTCAATGACTTAGATAACAAAGGAATTGCATTTTGCAAGAGATATTCGCATGCTTAAATTTTATGATAGCTATTAATCTCTATTCCTTTGATATTTTTAAATAACAAATAAAATTTAAGAAATATGTTGAAGAATAGCTAAAATAATGATATATATTATGTAGGAAAGTAATTACAAATAACGGAGTATGAAATGAAAATTTTAATTGTAGAAGATAATAGTACAATTGCTGAGGGGCTAAAAAGCTCGTTGCAAAGTAAAGGTTTTGCTGTGGAAGTAGCATATAGCGTAAATGAAAGTAAGAAAATATTAAAAAATAATATATTTGATTTAGTAATTTTAGATATAATTCTTCCTGATGGAGATGGAATGGAATTATGCAAAAGTATAAAGGAAAAGTCAAATATTCCAATTATTTTTCTTACTGCTAAGGACAGAGAAAGTGATATTGTAAAAGGGTTGGAAATAGGAGCAGACGATTATATAGTAAAGCCTTTTAGAATAGGAGAGTTGGTTGCGAGAATTAATAATGCACTTAGAAAGTACAAAAAAGATAGCAATGTAATAAAAATAGAGAGTTTAATAATAGATATTGACAAAATGAACATATCTAAAAATGATGAGGAAATATTTTTAACAAGTCTTGAATGGCGTATATTGATTACTTTATTAAATTCAAGAGGTAATATTGTCACAAGAGATAGGCTATTAAATCTTGTTTATGATATAAGTGGAAATTTTATTAATGATAATTCACTTACTGTATATATTAAAAGATTGAGAGAAAAATTAGAGGATGATGTGAATAATCCAAAAATTATAAAAACAATAAAGGGAATAGGGTATAGGATAGAAAATGCAGATAAATAGTTTGAAAAATAAAAATGTTAGAAAATACTTGATTTTAGCGATATTGACAATAGTTATATTAACATCTGTAGTGTTTGTTATTTTATTTCTTGTGCAAAAAAATGTTTCGGAGCAGGTGCTCACTAAATATAATGCCCTTGATTTAAATGAAAGTCTTGCTCTAGAAGAAATTAATAATCAATTGTTTAACTACTTTTATATAGCTACAGGTATCATTTTTGTTATACTTTTTCTAGTTATAATATACTTTCTTTTTGCTCTAAATAAAAATGAAAAAGAAATCAAAAACATGAGGGTATACATAGACGAAATTGCTAAAACTGATTATAAGATAGATATTGAAAATATGTCTGAGAGCGAAATGAGTAATCTAAAAAATGAAATATATAAAATCGTATTGGAGCTTAAGGAAAAATCTGAGAATCTTGCCAAAGACAGAGAGACACTTTCAAATCATCTGGCTGATATATCTCATCAAATTAGAACACCTCTTATGGCAATTAGTTCAATGGTAGATGCTATTATCGAAAATGAAGATAAGCTAGACGAAAATACACGTAAGTTCATATATGAAATTTCAAGGCAATTAGACCAGATAAATTGGTTGGTTGATAATTTATTAAAAATGGCTCAATTGGATACTAAAACTGTAGATTTTAACAAAGAAGATACTAATATAAGAAATCTAATTGAAAAAATCGAAAAAAATATGAGTATATTTTTAGAACTAAAAAATCAGAAGTTAGCTATAAATATTGATGAAAACATACATGCATTAATTGACCCTAAATGGATGACTGAAGCAATAGAAAATATTATAAAAAATTGCATAGAGCATTCCGCAGAAAATTCTAAAATTCAAATATCAGTAATGCAAAACCCTTTATTTGTTCAAATAGAAATTAAGGACAGTGGAACTGGAATTAGCAAGGAGGATTTGCCTAGAATTTTCGATAAGTTTTATAAAGGAAAAGGGGCTAGCAGCAACAGCTTTGGAATTGGTTTATCTCTTGCAAAAAGTATTATAGAAAGTCAAAATGGAGAGATAGAAGTTGAAAGTGAAGTGAATAGGGGAACAGCTTTTATTATAAAGTTATATAAAATCAAATAGATTAAATTTACTGTATATAAAATAGCAGGAAAATATCCAGAAAAGCATTGACATTCTACATATAAATAAAAAATGTAAGGCACCCTAGAAGCAAAGCTCCTAGGGTATTTTGAAACAAAAATCAAAATTGTCATTTTAAAGTCACTTTAGTTAGATATAATTTAATTCAAAGGAGGATGTGTATGGAAATCTTAAAAATAGAAAATATAACAAAGAAATATGCAAATGGGGATAAGGAACTATATGCATTAGATGATGTATCATTTACTGTGAATCAAGGTGAGTTTATTGCAATAGTTGGACCTAGTGGTAGTGGGAAATCTACTCTTCTACACATGATAGGTGGAATAGACAAGCCCACAAATGGAAAGGTATATATAAATGGAACTGATATTTCTTCACTAAAACCTGATAAAATGACTATCTTTAGGAGAAGAAATATTGGTATAGTATACCAGTTTTACAATCTAATTCCCACACTTAATGCAGAAGATAATATAATTTTGCCTGTATTATTGGATGGGAAAAAAGTAGATAAAGAAAAATTAAATGAAATCATCAAGTTATTAAAAATAGAAGATAGGAGAAAAGCAATGCCATCCCAACTCTCTGGAGGAGAACAGCAGAGAGTTTCGATTGGAAGAGCACTTATAAATAATCCAAGCATTATTTTGGCAGATGAACCAACGGGAAATTTGGACAGTATGGCTTCTAAAGAGATTGTTGAAATTTTTAAGTATTACAATAAAGCATACAAGCAAACTCTTATTATAGTTACACATGATGAAAAGATAGCATTACAAGCTGACAGAATTATTAAATTGCAGGATGGAAAAATTATAGGAGACGAAGGTTGAAAAATAATTACAATTTTGACGTTGTCGAACATCGTTTAAAATTTAATCAACGTACAAAGAGTACGCCTCATAAATTTTAAACTCGTTTTCCTAGTCAAAATTTAATTCTTTTCCAACCAGATTTGTACCTTAGGAAAGAATATGATTATGTATCAAACAGATAAGGGGGAATGGTAATGGGAGTATCATGGAAATTAGCTTTAAATTATTTAAAGAACAATAAAAAGCGAACTTTTATTATTGCAATCTGCATCCTTATTTCCACAATTCTTATTACAACAATATTATTGTTGATTGATAGCTATAGAGAATATATGATTAATTCTGAAAGAGCAAGAGGAAATTGGGAAGTTCGGATATAGTGATATTACATATGAAGAGGCATGTACTATTCAAAAACATAGTAATGTAAAAGAAATTTCTATCATAAAGGATTTAGGAAATTACAAAAATATTACTAGTACAGATGCATTCTTTGTATTTCCAACTATTGTAGGGTGCGATGAAAATGCAATAAATAATTTAATAAAAAACAATTTAGTTGATGGTAGACTTCCAGAGAATTCGAATGAAGTAGTTGTTGATACAAACAATAACTTTGATAAAATAGGGGATACTCTAGTTCAAACTTTGGAGAGTGGAGAGACCAAAGAATACACAGTTGTTGGAAAAATAAATAATTATTATTATGGTTTTTTTAATACAAATCAGGCTATAACTTTGCTTAATAGAAATGATTTGCAACCAGATGATAGGGTTACTATTACAGTCATAAGTAATAACATCAAAGAGATATATAATGACTATTTTGATATTTATTACCAACTAGGCTCTTATAGAAATAGTCAAGGCTCAACATTGGATGAAATGGTGAGATATAATAAAACATTACTAGAATATGCAAATGTACTAGACTACACATCTGATTTCCAAAAGAATATTTATGCTTTGGAAGGTATTTTCGTTGGCATCATAGTAGTAAGTTCAATGGTTTTTATATATTCTGTTATAAACATAAGCGTAATAGAAAGAAAAAGATATTTTGGAATTCTAAAGTCAGTTGGAACTACTACTAAACAAATGAAAAGAAGTATAAGAATAGAATTGCTAATCATTTTGTTAGTAACGATACCTCTAGGAATTCTAATAGGAATTGGACTAGACTGTTTATTAATAACATTAATAAATAACATGTTGCCTGAACTCTCAACTTCATATGCCACAGTACTTAATTTTCTTGAAGCAAATGAAGGAATGAATGTTGCCATTCCTATGAGCACAATTGGCATGTCCATACTAATTATAACAATAACAGTATATGCATCATCAATATTGCCAATAAAGAAAGTATCAAGATTGCAAGCAATCAGCTTGATAAAACAGAATAAGGAAAAAGTACGAATAAAAAAGACAAAAAAGGCACACCGAGAAAATCTGGATGAAAAACACATAGAAAGTAAATTGGCTTTTAAAAATATAGAAAGATATAAAGCAAGATATTCAGCGATTATAATGTCGCTAATCATCAGCATTGCATTAATTATTGTAAGCAACTATTACATAGTAAATATAACTGCAAATACATATGACCCTGGATATAATTATGAAATTGGCATTATGTATGATAAAAGTAAACATGATAATCTAATGGAAGAAATCATTGATGACATACAAGAAGCCGGAATTGCAGATAAACTTATTTCAAATAATTTTACAGGATATACCATGGTTATAGATGTAAAAGATATAAGTGATGAAGAAAAAGAAGCAGGTAATAAATTATATGGCGAAGAGAATCCTATGTATCCACATTTTGAGTTACACTTTGCATCAGATGAATATGACTATAACGATGTTTTAGAGCTTTATACTAGACCAATATCTATACTAACACTAAATGAAGATGCATATAACAAATATTTACAAGAAATAGGAGTAGATAAACTAGAAAAAAATGAGTGTATTTTTGTAGATTATATAAATGAAAAGACAAAATATTATGATAATATAAAGCTTACAAATTATAATGAAGGAGATGAAATATTATTAACAAATATGTCTTTAAACGTCGGAGATGATGTAGATGAATTTCTTGAAGAAGATGTAGTACCACTAAAAATTAAAAAGATAACTGACAAAATTCCACAAGGGTTAATTACACAAGAAAATGGACCTCTTATTGTAGGAACTGAAGAAACACTGGAATATATAAATGAACAACGATTTGGTGAAAGTAACAATGATTATGAAGTTAAATATGAATATATTTTCTTACAAGTAAAAGATATTGATAGTGCAAACCAATTTTTAGAAAACATAAAAGAAAAATATTCTTTAAATGATTATGACGAAGACAATTTAAATAATAGAGATAATGATAATAGCATAAGAGGACATGAACTTACATCGCAAGATGAAATAGATACAGTTATGTTATTAAGGAACATATTTATATACAGCTTTATTGGAATAATCACATTGATTGGAATACTAAACATGTATAATGCAATAAACACAAACTTGGAAACAAGGAAGAGGGAAGCGGTAAGCTTAGTTACAATTGGAATGGAAGAAAAGCAAATAAATAAAATGCTATTTATAGAAAATGCAATATGTGGAGTACTAGCACTAATACTTGGAATTGCATTTGGACTTTTCGCATCATATATAGTTTACTTCATTAGTATTGACTACTCTTGGTACGCATTTGAAATTCCATGGCTATCTTTAATAATAAGTGCAATTGGAATTATTTTAGTAACAGTTATAGCAACAATGTACTTGAAAAAGAAAATATTTGCTGATAATTTGGTTGAGGTTTTAAAAAGAGAAGAAAGCTGAGCAGAACCAAGAAAGCAGAGAAATTAAATATAAAGAAATAAATATAAAAAAGTTATTGAGGTAAATATCTTTTTATGTTATAAATATATATAATAGATTAATAAAATTAGGAGGAGACTAGAAAATGGAAAAAGAAATTATTATTAGAGACGTTAAAATAAATGATTTCGATCAAGTACATAGATTACTTATGCAAGTACATATATTGCATGCAAAAGAAAGAAGTGATATATATAAAGATACAGATCCTTTAACAATTGAAGAATTTAAAAAAGAAATACTAAATGAACATAATATATATTTAGTAGCTGAGTTCGAGAATGAAATTGTGGGAATTTGTTTTTCTAAAATTAAAGATGTATTAAATAATTCAATTATGAAAGATAGAAGAATCTTACACATTGAAGATATCTGTGTTGATGAAAATAAAAGAAAAAAAGGAATAGGCAGAAAGCTGTATAATGAACTAAAAAAAAGAGCTAAAGAAATTAAAGCTGATAGCATAGAATTAATGGTTTGGAAATTTAATGTAGATGCTATTAAATTCTATGAAAATTTGGGTATGAATATTAAAAATCTTAAATTTGAACAAAAAATAAGATAGTAATATTGACTTCTGTAGTTAATTATGGTAATATTTAATCTGTAATTGCAATAGCAGTTGCTGTAGGCTATATTTTTCTGTTTTTATGGAAAGGAGGGTATCGCATGTTGAATGAACTTCTTAAGTTATCCAAGACTACTGAGGTTGTGTCTAAAGACAAAATTGAAGGAGCAAAGGGTAACGTAGCAAACTACGACTGCGATCCGTAATTAAGCCTCAACAGGAGTTATAATTAGAACTCCAACACATTAATTGGTGGCGAGCCTACAATTTATTCAAATATTATTGAGTTAATTCGTTACATTAAAAGTCTAGATATCAAAGTTAGAATGGCTACTAACGGAATAAAATTTAAGGACAAGATGTTTACTCAAAAAATTCTTAATTCAGGAATTGATGGTATAAATATTTCCATCAAAGGAACAACAGAAGAAGAATATCTTTGCTATACACATCAAATAGGTTTATATGATGTGATTGAAGGGTATCAAAATTTAAAACATTTTGGTTTTGAGCCTACTATATCTTATGTTGTTACAGATAGTAACATAGAAAAATTTAATATGTTTGTAAAGATGTTATGAGATCTTTAAATAATCTAATGCTTTATCACTTTATAAAAAATGTTTTATAACACTGTAGAGGAGTATCTGATGATTAGCTGAACAATAATTTTCAAAATTACTTGTTTTCTAATATTTGTATTTAAAATGTTAAAATACGAATTATATCTTGACTTTGTTATTCTTTGTGATAAAATAATTTATAATTAGATAACATAAACAAAGTTATTGAAAAATTATTGATATTTACATAAAATCATGTTATAATTTAATGGTCGCATACATATAATATATAGTAGGAGTTGATATTTATGGCAACAAAAAGTTTTTTAAAAGACATAGTCATAAAAGATAAAAAAACAGCAAAGAATTTTGTTCTAGCACTAGAAAATGCAGAAAAAAAAGGAAGAAAAAAAATAAATTTCAAATCTGGTGTTAAAACAATAGATGATAAAGAAACAATAAAGAGGATGTTTGGAGTTTAGACAATTTGGCATATAATATAATAAGTTTAAAAGATATGTATGCAGCCATTGGAGAAAATAAAGCAAAAGAAATTTTAAGTAATTTTGAATGTCCTCTTAATAAAGATGTTGAATATTTTATAAAAGAAAAAGCTTTACAGTTCTTAAAAATGAGAATTTCACAAACATTTCTAGTCAGTACATCATTTAAAGGTCAAAACGTAATTGTTGGTTATTTTGCACTCACAAATAAGATTACAAAAATCAAAAAAAGTTCTTTAAGTAATTCCTTAAAAAAGCGAATAAGTCGATTTGCCGAACAATCTACAACAGAAAAATATTTTTATGTTTCACTTCCTTTAATAGGACAACTTGGGAAGAATTATAAGAATAATTATAATTCGTTAATATCTGGAGATGAATTATTAAAATTAGCTTGTGATAAAGTCATAGAAGCACAAAATATTTTAGGTGGTAAATTCGCATTTGTAGAATGCGAAGACAAAGAAAAATTAAAAGAATTTTATGAAAGTAATGGTTTTGTATGTTTTGGGAAAAGAAATCTTGAAAAAGATGAGAAAGAACAAAATACTGGTAATTATTTATTACAAATGTTGTGCGATTTAAGCAATAATTAACTTTAAATATTATTTAAAAATAAAACTATTGACAACTAAAAACAAATGTTTTATGATATAGAAAAAATAGTTTGGAGTGATAATATGAAGTATGTTTATAACAAATTAGTCAGAGATAAAATACCCGATCAAATAAACTGTAAGGGAGATAGAAAAGCAAATTATAGGATATTAAGTAACGAAGAATATTTAATAGAGCTTGATAAAAAATTGTTTGAAGAAGCACATGAATTCGTAGAAGAACATTCTGTGGAAGAACTTGCAGATTTAATAGAGGTTATTAGCGCAATAATGAAATCTAAAAATATCTCCTTGGATGATGTTGAAAAGGCTAGAAAAGCCAAAAATGATAAAAAGGGCAAATTTGACAGGAAAATATATTTAATAGATGTTGAGCAAGATTATGTAGATGAGCGAGAAGAAAAAGAGTTAAATAAAGAATGGAGAAAAAATAAGTAGGGAGAGAGATTCACAAGCAGTTGGGAAAAGTCCCCAATTGCTTGTTTCACAACACTGTGGAGGTCGTTACAAAGCTATCGTCTGGTGGATATACATACTCATCAGTAGGAGCATCAACTTGATTTATTTTTTCAACTTCAATAATCGGCATTTCGCCATAATAATCTCCTTTGGTTATTGTTCCTTCAACTTCAACCCAGCAGCCATCTTCAAAATTACTTGCTATTGTAGAATGACACAAGAAACCTACTACAACTGTTTGAAAGTCAGAGGAAACTATCATATTTCTAGCTAAAACAAATTGCTCATCTGTAAAGTCATACAATCTGTACACATATCCAACAAATTTTATTTTCTGCCCCACATATGTATCTATATCATTATGAACATTTTGAAGTACATTTGTATAATTTTGCGTGTTTAATTCATAAACCGTATCACTGCTTGCTAAATACCCATCATTTGTCTTAAAGAAATTGTTAAAGATTACTTTGTAACATATATAAACTGTAAGAATTAGTATTACTACACAAAGCACTCCCATTAATACCTTTGCTGTTTTATTTCCATTGATTTTAAAATTAAATATAAACATAGACAAAACCCTCTTTATCAATTATTAATATATGTGTATGTGTTAGTTTAAAAATTATGCCAAAATTAAATTGTTACAATTCACAGATAAAAATAATCTATTAAAAGTCCGTTCCATCTTGCTGGTAGATATATATTGTGTTCTCCATGCATTCGAACAAAATATATATCTACCACGTGGAACTACTTAGTTTCAATAAGATATTACAGCATCTTTAGCATATATTACTGTGAATTGTAACCTGATGTTAGGCATTCTTATAAAAATTCTCTAAAATAGGTTGCGAATTTTTTCAAAAAGTGATATAGTATGATAGAAATTTATTAACATAAGGAAGGAAGAAAAATACAATGGGATTATTTAAATCATATAGTCAAAAAGAAGTAAAAAGAGTTCAACCATTAGTAAAGAAAATTAATGATTTGGAACCAGAAATGGAAAAATTATCTGATAAAGAATTAAGAGGTAAGACAGATGAGTTTAAAGGAAGACTAGAAAAAGGAGAGACACTAGATGACTTATTACCAGAGGCTTTTGCAGTAGTTAGAGAGGCTGCTAAAAGAGTTCTAGGAATGAGACATTTTGATGTACAATTAATTGGTGGTATTATCTTACATCAAGGAAGAATTGCTGAGATGAAAACTGGTGAAGGAAAAACATTAGTTGCAACACTTCCAGTATATCTAAATGCATTAACAGGAAAAGGTGTTCATGTTATTACAGTTAATGATTATCTAGCAAAAAGAGATAGTGAATGGATGGGTAAAGTATATAAATTCTTAGGATTGACAGTTGGTTTAGCAATCGCTGGAATGAATCCAAGAGATAAACAAAAAGCCTATGCATGTGATGTAACATATGGAACAAATAATGAATTTGGATTTGATTACTTAAGAGACAACATGGTTATATACAAAGACCAATTAGTACAAAGAGAATTAAACTATGCTATTGTCGATGAGATTGATAGTATTTTAATTGATGAGGCTCGTACACCACTTATCATATCTGGTAGAGGAGCACAATCTTCAGATTTATATAAAAAAGCTGATAATTTTGTAAGAAAATTGACACCTAAAGTTATTGTAGAAGAAGATGTAAAAGATTTTGATCAAGCTGAAGATAATGAAAAATACGATTATATAGTAGATTTAAAGGCAAAAGCCGCATCACTTACTCAAAAGGGTATTAAGAAAGCTGAGCAAGAGTTTGGTCTAGAAAACTTTAATGATATTGAAAATTCTGAAATAGTTCATAATGTAAATCAAGCCTTACGTGCTCATGGAATTATGAAAAAAGATATCGACTACATCGTAAAAGATGGA
>CAMOBD010000032.1 GCA_946578345.1 uncultured Clostridium sp. | reverse complement strand
TTATACCACTTATAAAAAATAAGTATTTGATTTTATAGAGACAGTAATATATAAATATAGTAAATTAAAATTGAAAAAGGTGAAAACAGAATGGAATGTTTCTCAGAAGTAACGAAAATTAAAATAAAAATATTAGAAGAAGGAGTGAAATTTAAGCCACTTTCTTTATTTTCAGATATTATAAAAGAAATTAATTTTAAAAACAAGACTATTTTTAAAGAGCCTATATCTGATGGTAGAGAAGTATATGACTATTCATCAAGAACCGAAATAATTCCATCAGAGATATTACTTAGCGACAATAAAAATGAATCAATAGTGAAATGTCGATACAATCCAAAGTCTTCGATTGAAATAAGATGGGAAGAAGGAAAATTAGAAATCTATTCCAATAACCATAAATCAAAATTAAATGTTAATTTTATAAAAGAATATGATATATTACAACAAAAAATAGATGATGGATTTTTAGTAGGAGATTATGTTGATGTAGTTGGTATGGATAGAATTTCTTTATTGCTATTTGAAGGATGCTATAATTGGATCTGTGGTAAACAATGTAAATTCTGCGATTTGCATCCTAAAAAAGTTTCTGAAAAGGTATGTAAGCCAACTTTAAATAATTTATATAAATATGATAGCGTAGATGAATGGTGGAATTCACAGAAAGCTCTATTTTTTAAAAACACAAATCTAGCATTAGATAAATTGTTAAAAAATACATGCTTAAAACACAAACATCTTTTTATCATGGCAGGTAATTTAACTAATTCACAAACTGTTTGGAAATTTTTAATCGAGTTTGTAGAAAATTTAACCAAACAATTTGAATTACAAGATTTTGATACAATTGTAAATGTGTGTCCACATGATTCAATAGAATCATTAAAAAGATTAAAGCAATTAGGAATAAAACAAGTGCAATATAATTTGGAAATTGCAAATAAGGACCTATTTACTTATACCTGCCCAGGAAAAGTTAATTACGAGGAATTTGTAAATAAACTATATGAAGCTGTAGATATTTTCGGAAAAGGCAATGTAAGAAGTAATTTTGTATTAGGATTACAAGATTTTAATGAACTAATAAATGAATGTGAAAAATTTGCAGAGAAAGGAATTGTTACTGATTATTCAGTCTTTCAACCAAAGAAAAATACCCCATATAGTAATTTAAAAGCACCAGAAATGGAAGATGTAATTGATTTTACAAAAAAATTAGTGAAAATATATATAAAATATGATCAACACCCAATTTTTTGTTCATTAAGTAGTCGTTCAAGTATAGTTAATGAGGTTTATTATGATAATGTTAAATAAGATTTTTAAAAGGAATATTCAATTTTCGAAATATGGAAGATCGGGAGCCATCGTTTTAACAAAGAATAAGAATATTTCTAAAGAATTAGAACAAGCAGGATGGAATTGTTATTCAAAAGCTGGAATATACAGACTAAACCCTCCAACACTTAATTTAGTAGATATTGTTGATATAGAAAAGGCATTTCAATATCAAAATTTAATATTTAACTATGCTCTTTATAAATATATAAAAATATTAAATCAAAAAAGAGTATTAAATGAATATTGTATTAAAGCAATGGAAAAACATAAAATGTTTTTTAAGAATTTTGCATTTCATCTATCAATCGGTCCAATTTTAAAGTATGCAGTTAAAATAGAAGGAAGTGATAGTAGAATTTATAAGTTTAAAACATATTTAATTAATTATATAATAAAAGATGAAAAATTTGTTGAATTATATAATAAATATATTACTTTATTTAGTAAACCAGCTAAGATAGAACAAAAACATATAAAAAATCAGAATATCAAATTACAAGAAAAATATATAAAACAATACAAAGCTAATAGTTATAAATGCAAAAACAAATCTTTCAAAATAGATTTTAGTCAGATAAAACTAGAACAATTTGATTATATCATTTTTATATTAAATGGATGTTTTAAGATAATACCATATTTTGATTTGGATAAATACAAAAATAAAATTGTTTTTTGGGAAGTTCATATGGATGAAACAAAAGGTGTAAATAATTTTAGCAATTTAGATAAATTAAAAAATAAATCTATCTTGGTTATTGATAGTATTTATTCGGGAAAAACGATGTTATACATTAAAAAGATATTAAAAAATATTACAGACAAGATTAACATTTTAGGAGTATTTCCAAAGAGTGACGGTATAGCCAATATATGTGATTATATTATTGTTCTTAATAAAGTAATTAAGAAAACTGAAAGTGGATTTAATATAGAAAAAGAAATAATAAAAATTCTAGGAGGATAATTTGAAAAAGAATGATATTCAAATAAAATTTAAAATTGCAAATGTAGATGCATTTTTAGAAAAACTTAGAAGAAATAAGTACATATTAGTAGGAGGAACATTTGAGGAGACAACTAGATATGATTTTGAAGATGAGAGATTAGCAAGAAATGGTATTTTTATTAGAACTAAGAATGGATTTGATGATACGATAACAATTAAAGAAAAAACACCTAATAAAACACAAAAAAAGTATTTTGAACGAGAAAACGCAACATTTGAAATAGAAAACTGTGACTCAATGAAATATTTACTTAAAAAAATTGGATTAACAAAGACTTATATAATGGAAAAATATAGGATAATTTGGAGAAAAGGAGATATAGAATTACATTTAGACGAATTACCGTTTGGTATTTATTGCGAAGTATGCTCATCAGAAAAAGAAATTGATAAAATAGTAACTAAGTTCAATGTAGAAACTATATATAATTGTACTTATTGGGAAATATACAATCAAATAGAAGATAACAAAAAAGATATTAAATTTGAAAAAGATCATATTTTTTTGACTGATTCATTAATTTAAATGTTTTTAAGGAGAAAATAATAATGAAGAAAATTGAAATAGAATTAACAAATGGAAAATTAATTCCATCAATAATAGCTAATAAAGAACTAATATATGGTGTTACTGCAATTGCAATAGGAACAAAAAATGATTACATAGAGATTTCAAATAATGATAGTAAGTTAGAAAATATTTTTGCAAAGCATCCATTAACAAATGAAAAATTACCAATAATTGTATTAAATAATGATATACTAGAAAAAGACTCAATGATGCTAGTACCAGCTCATATTCAAGAACATTTTGAATTAGCAAAAAAATTTAAATTGCCATATAAACAAGTTGTTGCTCCTTATTTTAAGGGGATAGGGGAAGAAAGCCTAAATCCAAATGTCGAAACTAAATTTAGAAATAGTGTTATAGCCGTTATAAAAAATGAAGAAGATAATACTTATCTTTGTGTTGATGCGTTAAAGAGAGATTGTAAATCATTTGTGCTTGGAGGAATAGAAAAGGGTGAAACTCCTGAAGAAGCTGCAATCAGAGAAGTTAAAGAAGAAACAGGATATGTTGATATTTCAATTAATAGGAAAAGTATTTTTGAGTTACATAATCATTTTTATGCTGCATACAAGGGAGTAAATAGATATGCTATTTTAAATGTTATATTTGGAACATTAAATTCTAAAAAGAAAGAAAAAGTTTCTGATGAGGAATTTAATAAGCAAAGAGCCATTTGGATAAAGAAAGAAGATTTGAAAGAATATTTGAATGTAAACAACAATATTTTTGTAAACAATTATCTTTTAGATGAAGATTGTGCCTATGAAGGTGATGGAATAATGATTAATTCTGGAAATTTAAATGGAAGATTAAGAAGTGAGACGAAATTAGGCACAATTTAAATTTAATTAATTATTTTAAGTTAGTAGTTGTAAAATTACTAACTTTTTGTTATTATATATCATAGAAAAGAGGAAACTATGAATATACAAAAACCACAGAAAATATTGTTTGATATAAACAATGTAGAAAGAATAGAAAACTTAGAAAATGAAATATTAAAAAACAAGGAAAATATAAATAATAAATTAGTAGAACATCAAGATTTAGAAGAATTAGAGCTATATGATATAGACTTTAAAGTAGTAAGATTTAATAAATGTAATATTTTAAATAGCAAATTAGAAAAAGTAAGTTTTGTTGATGTCATATTTGATAACTGCAATTTTTCAAATTCTTCATTTCAAGGCTCATTTTTTGTAAGGTGCGAGTTTATAAATTGCAAGTTATCTGGATGTGATTTTACAGAGACAACTCAGAGCAATGTAATATATACAGATACAAATGCAGCATATAGCAATTTTTCTTTATCAAGGTTACAAAATGTTATTTTTGAAAACACTGTACTTAGAAATGCATATTTTCAAGAAGATATTTTCAAAAATGTATATTTTGAAAAGGCAGATTTAGTGCAAGCACAAATATTTAAAACTAGTATGAAAGATATTGACTTATCAAAATCGTTTATTGATGGAATTGTGATTTCGATTGAGGATATAAAAGGTGCTATAATAAATGAATATCAAGCGATTAATTTAATTAGTTTACTTGGAGTAAAAATAAAGGAGTAGGAGGAATGAGTAGAAATGAAATTAGATAAGGAGAATACAAAACAAATTTTAAAAATTGTAATAATTGCAATAATTGTTTTAGTTGCTTTACTTAATATAGGACCTGTCTGGAATGGGGTTAAAGTAATATTGTCAATACTTTCGCCTTTTATTTGGGGATTAGCCATTGCATTTATTCTTAATATTTTCATGACTCTTTATGAAAATAAATTGTTTAAGCTTGGCATGAAGAAGAAAAATAGTAAAATAAAAGATGAGCATAAATCTTCTAACTATAGTAAACATTCTGAAATTAGTATAAAAAAGAGCAATGTAAAAAAGAAAAATAAATTTGAAAGAGGTCTTTCAATCACATTATCCATCATAACTATAGTAGCAGTAATAAGCATAATACTAATTTTAATAATACCTCAATTTTGGGAGGTTGTACAAAACTTTGTTGGCAATATTCCAACTTATTTAGAAAGCTTACAGAAATTTGCAATAAATACAACAGAGCAGTTCCCTGAAATAAATGATTTTATACAAGGAATAACAATTGATACTGAGGCATTAAAAGAAGGAATAATGAATTTGTCTAAAGATGTTTTAGATATAACTATTAATCAAATTTCTAGCCTTTTATCAAACATTGTTAATTTCTTTATTGCAATTGTGTTTGCAGTATATATTTTGGCGAATAAAGAAGAACTAAAAGTACAAGCAAAGAAATTTGTTTATGCTCGTATGGACGAAGAAAAAGCAGATTACATAATAAAAGTTTGCAGGCTTGCAAGAGATTCCTTTAGAAGTTTCTTAACTGGTCAAGCAAAAGAGGCAGTTATACTAGGTGCCTTATGTTCTATTGGAATGCTAATTTTAGATATTCCATATGCAGGACCAATTGGTGCATTAACTGCACTAACAGCTTTTATTCCAATTGTTGGAGCATTCATTGGTGGATTTGTAGGAGCCGTGTTGATTGTTGCAGTTGATCCAATTAAAGCTTTGATTTTTATAATATTTATAATAGTACTTCAACAAATAGAGGGAAACTTAATTTATCCACATGTAGTAGGCAAAAATATTGGACTTCCAAGTATTTGGGTTTTAGTAGCGATAACAATTGGTGGCAGTTTGTTTGGAATAATGGGTATGATTGTAGGTCTTCCAATTCTTTCTATAATTTATGCAATTGTAACAGAAAATACAAATAAAAAACTTGCAGAAAAAGAAATGATGCATAATTTTGAAAAAGAAAACTAATAATAAATTTAAATTAGAGTATAATAAGAAAAGTGGCTTTGTTAGATGTTTATTTGTTTTGCAAATATGTGTAGCTAAAAGAAAATTAACATTGCTATTTACGACAGAAAAAAAGTTTAAAAAATAAAAAATTTTTTAAACTTTTTTGTGGGTTAGGAAGTCTAATATAGTATAAAGGAAAAATTGAACTTAGGAAAGGACGGAGAAACACTATGTATAAGACTTATAGTAAAAAAAGAAAATCTAAAATCTCTTCATCATTCATACCATTATTATTAATACTAGTTATAGGAGGTTTTGTTGGAAATAAAATTATTCAAGACACCAATAAAAAAATATACGAAAATCAAATTACTAATGCGATACAAAATAATGTTAGTGATAATACACTTGGAAATAATGAAAAACAGATTAATGATAACTTAATTAATAATACAGTCAATGAAGAATCTAATAATACAGTTAACGAGAATGAAATAAATGAAGATAAAACTGATAAAAACAATATAAAAGAAGATGACAGCAATGATACTGATAGCACAACTCCAAATAATAAAAAGGTTAGCTTTGATAGCTCGGTAGCATTTATAGGAGATTCAAGAACACAAGGCTTTATTATGTATAATGGCTTAAAGAGTGTACAAGACTATTCATATATTGGATTGATGGTTGATACTGCTGTTACCAAAAAAATTGTTAAAACTAGTAATGGACAAAAGATTACCTTATTGGAAGATATGGCAAATAGAAATATAAAAAGTGTGTATATTATGTTAGGTGTAAATGAACTTGGGTGGGTATATCCACAAGTATTTAAGAAGAAGTATGAAGATTTGATTGATGAAATAAGAAAAGTTAAACCAAATTGTAAAATATATGTACAATCAATTATTCCAATGACGAAAACAAAGAGTGATAATGATAAAATTTTTAATAATAGTAATGTTGCAAAATTCAATAAATTAGTTCAAGAGGTAGCAAAAGAAAAAAATGTAACATACTTAGATGTTAAATCTGCATTAGTAGATGAAAATGGAAATTTACCGGAAGAAGCAAGTACTGATGGTATTCATGTTGATAAAGAATATTGTGAAAAATGGCTTAATTATTTAAAAAATAATTCTTGAAAATATATGGCGAAACATAACATGATTTTAGAGGAAAGTATTTTAGATTTTTAGAAAAATGTAAGAGAAGGAAGGAAAGAAAAATGAAAAAGAAAATTTGGATTCTATTAATAATAGTGGCAATAATAGCAATAGTTTTAGGGATAGTATTTATACAAAAAAATAAAAAAGATATACAAATTAATATACAGGACTTGGCAAGTAGAATTGTAGGAAGCGCTTCTTTTGAAGACCAATTAGCACAAGCAGATTCTGAAATGGTTATGAATGATTATACTTTCACATCTGATGAAATAAATGATTTAGTTTCTTATCAAGGCAGTGGTGCAACAAGTGAAGAACTTGTTATTTTACAAGTAAAAGATAAAAGTAAGATAAATAGTGTAAAGGAAAAGATTAATACTAGATTATCTGAGAGAAGAGAGGCTTTTGGGAGTTATTTACCTAAAGAAGTAGGAAAAATAGATAATAATATTTTAAGAGTTGAAGGAAATTATATAATATTATGTATTGCAAATGATACTAACACAGTAAACAAGATAATAAATGAATATATTAAATAGGGTATATAACAATAAGAAAGGACAAGAATAATGGCGTATGTAGCACAAGAAGTACTAATAGAATATATAAAAGAAAATCAAGATAAGTTATATAGAATAGCATACACATATACTAAAAATCAAGAAGTTGCTTTAGATGTAGTTCAAGAGTCAATAACAAAATCTTTAGAAAACATAAATAAACTTAGAAATGAAGAGTATGTAAAAACATGGTTTTATAGAATTTTAATAAATGAATCAATTAAAGCTTCTAAAACAAATAGATATTTTGTGGATTATGATACTGCTGAAAAAGAGCTTGGTAGTAATAGCCATGAAAATCAACTTGTGGAAAACCTTGACATATATGAGAATATACAAAAGCTTAATAAGAAACTAAAGACAGTCATTATACTTAGATTTTTTGAAAATTTAAAAATAGAAGAAATAGCTTATGTTACAAAAACTAATACGAATACAGTTAAGTCTAGGTTATATAAAGGCATAGAGGAAATTAAAAAAAGTATTGGAAGGAGAAGTTTATGAGTATATTGAAAAAAGCTAAAAAGGCATATAATTCAATAGAAATTCCGCAAGAATTAGATTATGTCGTGAGCAGAGCAATACATAAAAATAAACTGCAGAAAGGTAACAACTTTAGAATTTGGATAAAAGGAGCTACAGCAACTTTAGCTACTACATTTGCGTTGTTTGTTGTTCTTCTAAATACAAATGAAAGTTTTGCTAAAGCTATGGAAGAGGTCCCTGTAATAGGTAGCCTTGCTGAAGTATTTACAGTAAGAGAATATAAAGAAGAAAATGATACAGATTTGATAGAAGCTAAAATTCCAGCTATTAAGAATACTGGAAATGAAGACTTAGAGGATAGAATTAATTATGAAATTTCTTCTAAAATCAATGAAGTGCTTGATGAAGCAAGAATGAGAGCAGAAGAATACAAAGAAGCTGTTTTAGCGACAGGTGGAACTATGGAGGATTATATTCCTACAAAAATAAATGTGGATTACAAAATCACATATCAAGATGATAATATAATATCTTTTGTAATTACTAAAAGTGAGAGTTCAGCCTCAGCTTACCAAGAACAATATTTTTATAATGTAGATATAGAAAATGGTAAAGAGTTAAATTTAAGAGATGTATTAGGTGAAGATTATAAAGAAATAGTTGATGAAGAAGTAAAGAAACAAATAAAAGAAAGAATGGAAGAAAATAAAGATATTTTATATTTTACAGAAGAGGAAGGCGGATTTTCTGGAATAGAAGATGAATATCAAGATTTTTATATTGATGAAAATAAAAAAGTTACAGTAGTATTTCAAAAATATGAAATAGCACCTGGTTATATGGGAATTCAAAGCTTTGAAATTCCAAATGAAATTTTAGTATAAAGGTTATTATTTAATTAGAAACTCTTTGCATGGACTTCAAATTCATTTTAACATTAAATAGTAATAGATAAGAGGAGAAAACAATGGTATTTAGCAGTGTAGTATTTTTATACATATTTTTGCCATTAATGCTTTTGATATATTTTATTGTACCAAAGAAATGGAAAAACTTAGTCATGATAATAGCAAGTTTTATCTTCTTTGCATGGGGCGAGATAAGATATATTCCTATAATGCTACTTTTGGCAGTAATGGACTTTTGGTGTGGAAATAAAATTAATAAATATTGGGAGAATAAGAAGAAAAGGAGAATATATTTATGGATAGATGTAGGGGTAAACTTACTTATTCTCTTCTTCTTTAAATATGCAGATTTTATTATATCTAGCATTAATGGGGTAACAGGATTAAACATACCGCTTCTTCATATACCGCTTCCAATAGGTGTTTCTTTTAACACATTCCAATCTCTTTCATACATTATTGACGTTTACCGTGGAACTGTAAAATGTGAAAAGAGCTTCTATAATTATTTAACATATACTACTCTATTTCCACAAATTATTGCAGGACCAATTGTTAGATATGAAACAGTAGATGAAGAACTAGTAGATAAAAAGATTAGCCTTGACAATTTTTCAATTGGCATGAAAAGATTTTTAATTGGTCTAGGGAAAAAAGTACTAATAGCAAACAATGTTGGAGCAATGTGGAATGTGATAGAAACAGGAGCATTTGGAGAGATGACAGTACTTCTATCATGGGTAGGAATTATCTCTTTTGCATTACAAATATATTTTGATTTTAGTGGATATTCTGATATGGCAATAGGACTTGCCAAAATATTTGGAATGAACTTTGATGAGAACTTTAACTATCCATATATTAGTAAGAGTATTACTGAATTTTGGAGAAGATGGCATATCACACTAAGTAGTTGGTTTAGAGATTATATCTATATACCTCTTGGAGGAAATAGAAAAGGACTACCAAAACAAATAAGGAATATTCTAATTGTGTGGGCTCTAACACGGTGCATGGCATGGAGCATCTTGGAATTTCGTGCTATGGGGTATATATTTTGGAGTAATATTAATTATAGAAAAACTATTTATGCTCAAGGTATTAGAAAAGCTACCAAAAATTTTTGGACATATTTATACAATTCTATTAGTATTAATAAGTTGGGTAATATTTGCATTTGAAGATTTAGGAAAGATAGGTACTTACTTAGGCACAATGTTTGGACTAAATGGAGCAAGTCTTGCAAATCCAGAAGCAATATATTATTTGAAAAATTATATTGTTATTATTGTAATAGGAATTATATGCAGTATTCCAATACTAAAGCATAAAAACACAGAAAAAGAAGAAAAAAATTCTAAAAAACAAATTGCAATTTCAGTATTTACAAGCATATGCTATGTTGCTATTATAATTCTTAGCACAGCAAGCTTAGTGAATAATAGTTTTAATCCATTTTTGTATTTTAGATTTTAAGATTGAAAAATAATTACAATTTTGGCGTTGTCAAACTTCATTTAAAATTTAATCAACGTACACAAAGTACGCCTCATAAATTTTAAACTCGTTTTCCTAGCCAAAATTTAATTCTTTTTCAATCGAATTTATACACTAGAAGGATGTGATAAAAGATGAAAAACAAGATATTTTTTGCCATATTTATGACAGTATGGATAGTGATAATAGTAGTAAATTTCATATGGCCTAAGCAAACATTTTCACAAGAAGAAAATAGAATGCTTGCAACCATACCAAGGTTTTCATTTGAAAGTTTTGTCAATGGAGATTATTTAAATGGTGTGAATGATTATATAAATGACCATTTTGCTTTTCGAAATATCTATTTGAAACTTAACTCTTGGTGGGAAGTAAGTGTGATGGGCAAAAAAGAGAACAATGGTGTATATATAGGAAAAGATGGATATCTATTTGAAAAATTTGAATATGGAGAAGAAGAAAAGGAAAAAGTAAAAAATAATGCTTCAGCAATTTCTAATTTTGCAGAAACAATGCAAGAAATCGATATACCAACATACTTTGCATTAGTACCTAACTCAATCTATATAAATAGTGATAAGTTACCAGAAAATGTAGAAGTGCCAAACCAGGAAGATATTATTAACACTGTATATTCAAATATAAAGAATACAAAAAATATAAATGTCACATCGGCATTGAAGGAAGGAAATAAGACAAAGCCTCTTTACTTTAGAACAGACCATCATATGAATAGCGATGGAGCTTATGTGGTATATAGAGAATTTTGTAGCGCTGTAAATATACAGCCAGTTCAGATAGAGAATTTTAATAAAATCACAGTAACAAATGATTTTTTAGGAACTTTTGACTCTAAGGCACAACTAATTAATCAAACACCAGATGAGATATTTGTATATGAAAATGAAATAAATACAAATATAGAAGAAGCAGTTTATGACAAAGAGACAACAAAAAGTATTTTTAATGAGGAATTTTTAACAGGAAAAGATAAATATTCTTATTTTTTAAATGGAAATAACAGCAAGGCAATTATAAAAACAAAAGTAGACAATAACAAAAAGTTACTTGTTATTAAAGATTCATATGCTCATATTATGTCACAATTTTTATGTGAGAATTATAGTGAAGTGCATTTCTTAGACCCTAGATATACTAATTTTGCTTATAAAGAGTATGTACAAGAGAATGGAATAACAGATGTTCTTTTCCTATATAATGTGTCCAATTTTGCTACAGATACCAATTTGACTAAGATCTGCAAAAATTAAGAATAAATTAATTGACAAAACTTTAAATAAACAGTAAAATGACACATAAAGGACATAATAGTAGTGTATAAATATAAACGAAGGGAGTTGATGACCTATCGGAGAATTAATAGTAAGAAGTGATGAAAATAAACTGCAAGAGGATGTGGAGTATAAGAGGCTTACGCTCATGTATGGTGCAGCTTTGAAGCAATTAGAGACAAAAATAGATATAATAAACAATGAATTTAAGACATTACATAAATATAATCCAATAGAGCATGTAAGTAGCAGAATAAAAAGTAAAGAGAGTATTAACAAAAAATTAAAGAAAAAAGGACTTGAGCCAACTTATGAGAATTTAGTAAAAACAATTAATGATATAGCTGGAATACGTATTATATGTTCATTTATTCCAGATATATTCAAAATTGTAGAAATGCTTGAAAATATGACTGATATAACAGTTATAAAAAAGAAAGACTATGTCACAACGCCAAAAGAGAGTGGATATTCAAGTTATCATTTAATAGTTTCTGTTCCGGTTAGTTTATCTATGGGGACAATTAATGTTAAAGTCGAAATTCAAATAAGAACTATGGCTATGGATTTTTGGGCAAGTTTAGAGCATAAAATTAATTACAAATATGATAAGCAAATACCAAAAGGAATAAAAAAGGAATTAAAAGAATGTGCCAAAATGACACAAAAATTAGATAAAAGAATGTCACACTTAGGTAGAAATTTAATGGAAGAAGAAAAGCAAATTGTAAAAGAGATAACAACTGAGTATGCTACGGTTTATACCACTGCGTTACTTACATCTAATTAAAAAGTTACTGTGCCGTTATATATTTTTTCTTTCCGTCCCAAAACTGCGTAACAGTCTGTAACAAAAATAAAAAATATATTTTTGCTACAGGCTTGCTTTAAATCAATATTATAGAATAAATAAGGAGTAAAGAAATGCAAAACTTAATCATAGATTCAAGAATACGAGATGTAGAGTATAATTACTTAAGTAAATTTTTTAATGTGATTAAACTACCATTATCAAATGATGTGTATGAAGAAATTTCAGGGCATTGTGATATATTTTATACTAAAATAAATAACCAAGTTATTGTTGCTCCGAATGCAGAAATAATGGAGCAACATTTTATACTAGGGAAAGAAAAAGTAGGAAAAGAGTATCCAAAAGATGTGCTATATAATGTATGTCAGATTGGAAATAAGATAATAGGCAGTAAATATACTGACAAAAGTATAAAGCCAGATATTATAGTAAAACAGGGATATGTAAAGTGCTCTATAGCAGTTACAAGTGATAATTCATGTATTACATCTGATAAAGGGATAGCAAAGGTTTTAGAAAGTAATAATATAGATGTACTTTATATTGAAGAAAATAATATAAATCTATTAAAAAAGGATGCAACCGCTTCTACTATGAAAGGATTTATAGGAGGAGCAAGTTTTATATTTGACAATAAATTTGTGCTATTTGGAGATAGCAATAATCTAAGCAATAAAGATAAACTAATACAACATCTTGACAAGTATAATTTGGAATTAGTGGATTTCAAAGGCTTAGATATTTATGACTATGGTGGAGGAATAGTGTTTTAAAATTAATTAACAACACATAATTATTTTTCATACTATATAAAAAGGAGGAAAGTAATTATGTGTTGTTGTAATATGTGCAAAAAATCGTTTATATTTTCTATTATAAATTTAATATTAGTCTGGATTCTAATATTTGTATTTATTATATGTATAAATAATTCAACACAAGATGAAAAAGATATATTAGTTGCTACTGCGACATCACGGAGATAATACTCAAGTAGGAAATGCAATTATTAATTTTAGCCAAAACCAAATTGTGGAAGGAAGTGCTCTTTCCCATGAGCTAGGTTCAAGTGAAATAAAGATTAATGAAGATGGAATTTACCAAATTTCATATTCGTTAACAGGTGTAGGAGATGAAATTGGTAGATTTAATTTTAATGCTATATTATCAATTAATGGCACACCAATTAGCGATACACTAAATGAAGGACCAGTAATTAATGCTAGCAATTTTAATAATAGACAAACCCTTACTGCTACAGTAATACTCAGATTAAGTGCAGGAGATATACTACAATTAGGAGCACTTTCTCAAGAAAATATCACTTATACAAATGCTAGAATTGATATAGAAAAGATTGGATAAATGTATTGACATAGTTTAGGAGTTGATATACAATTTAATAGAAAAATTATAAGTAATAGCAATAATTAAAAAATAAAAAAGAAAAGAGGAAACCAAATGACAAAAGAAAAAATAGAGCAAATCATTGAGGTTGTAAGAGAGAGAGAGAGAGTAAAAGTCTAGAAAAAATAGACTTTGATTTTGATACAAAAAATAACATAAAAATATATACCAATAAGATGGGTTATAAGGTAAAATTATTTATTGAAAAAAATTGCCTGAATAATCTGTCTTTTTTATGTACTAAAGATAAATATGCATGAATCTAGGCAATAACTAATTAATCAAAATAACGATAGATAGAGAGGAATGCATATGGATAGAAATAAAATAAATAGCAAGCAAATGAAATGTAAATTAGCTTTAGAAAAAACAAGAGAAAAAGGAATAACATTAGTAGCTTTAATAATAACAATAATCATAATAATAATCTTGTCAACAATAACATTAAGTATAACATTAGGAGACAATGGATTAATAAACATGGCAGGGCAAACAAAAGAGGATGCAGAAGAATTTGTAAATAGAGAAAGCGGAAAAATGGAAGATTTGTTGGAAGAGTACAGTAATATAATGAGTGAAGATAGTGAAATACCAGAGCCAGAACCTGAACCAGATCCACTACCAGAAGGAGCAATAATATTTGGAGAAGTGACATGGAGTGGTGGAGTAGCAAGTGTAACAATAAGCACAAGTGAAAGTGGATATACAATTCAGTATCAAGTAAATGGAACAGAAGAAGGAAAATGGAGTGAAATATCAAATGGAGGAGAAGTAACAAATCTAAAACATGGAGATATGGTATATGGAAGAATAACAGATGGAGAGCAATCAAGTAAAGCACAATCTATACAAATAAATGATACCATAAAGCCAGTAGTAACAGTAACATCAGGAGGAACAACAAGTAATAGTGTAAAAGTAAATGTAAGTGCAATAGACAATGAAAGTGGAATGATAGACAGTCCGAAATACACTTATAGCATAAAAGTAACAGGAGAAGATGATAGCAATTACACAGCACCAAGCGATGCAAGTAATTTATTAACAAACACATATACATTTACAGGATTAACTCAAGGGACAAGCTATGATATAAAAGTAGAAGTAAATGGAGATAAATCAGGAAATACGGGAATAGGGTATTTAACAAATCAAGTAACAGGCAAAGTACCAGATGCGATAGAAGAGGGAGCAATAACATTTGGAAGTGTAACATGGAATAGTGGAAAAGCAAGTGTAACAATAAATACCAAAACAAGTTACACAATTCAATATCAAGTAAATAGTACAACAGGAACATGGAATGTAATAGGAAATGGAGGAGCAGTAAACAACTTAAATCATAATGATACAGTATATGCAAGGTTATATGATGGAACAAATTATGGAGACTATGCGAGTGTAACAATAAAAGATGCAACAAAGCCGACAGTAAGTTTAAGTACAAGTAACATAACATACAATAGTGCAAAAGTAACAGTGACAGCGAGTGACGGACAAACAGGATTAGCAACAAGTGGAACATATAAATATTATCTAAATAACAGTTTAAAATCAACAAGTACAAGCAATAGTTACACATTCACAGGATTAAGTGCAGAAACAAGTTATACAATAAAAGTAGAAGTAACAGACAAAGCGGGAAATGTGGGAACAGCAACATCAACAATAAAAACAGCGGAACTACCAGGCATCCCAGAAAATACATCATATGTAGGATATTATGCAGATGTAGACGGAAATGGAAGTGTAGATGGAATAATATATGCAGATTTGGCATTTTCAAAGAGCGGAAAATGGAATACAACAGGAGACTCAAGAATGGATAGTCATGGAGCGTATAGTTACACAAAGCAAAACAATCTAAAGGAATATAAAGAAGAAGGAACATATACAGCAAATGGATTTGGAACAAAAGGAGTAATAAAGCCAAATGGAGAAAGTGGAAATGAGAGATTTTATGTAATGGCACTAAGCAATGCAGATACGAACGAACATTATTGGTATGCTAATGCATATGATTATGAAATGGACGATTATGCAACATATACATCAGTAAATTTCGGAGCAGGAGAAGAGAATACAAAAAAGATGATAACAAAATGGAATGCAAGTGGATATGGTCCACAAAATAGTAATGATATATGGGGTGACATATGGGGGCTAAGTGTAGTACAAAGTGGAACATGGAATGGCTCAAGTGGATGGTATGTGCCTTCTAGAGGAGAATGGTCAGCTTTTGGCGATGCGTTTAATATGACGAAATCTAATTATACGAGTTATGGTTTGTCCGACTACTACTGGTCGTCGTCGCAGTTTGATGTTAATAGATCATGGTATGCTATATTTTTTTCAGGCTACATGAACGACCACCGAGTTGACGACCGCAACTCCGTCCGCCTCGGCACAACTTTCTAATTACACTGCTTAGAAGAAGAATAGTATAAAAATATGTAGGAAATATGACAATTTAATGTCGGGCTTCCTACATATTTTTTTCAAAAACATATAGAAATAGGGTAACATATGTGGTACAATAGTAATGTGATAAACTAGTGATTTAATGTTACACAAGGAAGTGATTAATTGAGAAATAGAAGAAGAATGCAGGACGATGAAATTCCTAAGTCAGTACTTAAAATGAGACAGGAAAAAGAAAGAAGAGAAGAGACAGAGAGAAATAGAAGAGCAAAAGGAAAGAGAGAAGAAGAAAATAAAAAAGGACAAGTCAAGAGGAGTAAGTCAAAAAGGAAACAAGACAAGCAATATAATCCCAGAAAAAAAACTATAAAGAAAGTAATACTTTTTATTATTGTTGCTGCCTTAATTACAATTGGTATACTCATGGCGATTTCTGCTTTTACATGGAAAGAAATTGCAGAAGATATGTTCAATAACGAAAATTCAGTTGTTGTAGATACTACTGGAGAAACAATTGCAAAACTTGGTGTAGAGCAAAAAAAGATGACTGTGGATTTTGAAGATATACCAGATAATTTAGTTAATGCATATGTAGCAATTGAAGATGAGAGATTTTATTCTCACCATGGAGTAGATATAAAAAGGACAGGTGCTGCAATCTTAAATTATATTACTCATTTTGGAAATTCTTCTTTTGGTGGAAGTACAATTACTCAACAGTTGGTAAAAAATATGACAGGAGACACATCGGATTCTGTAACACGTAAAGTAAAAGAATGGTGGAAGGCATTTTTATTAGAGAGTTATTTTGATAAAGAAGAAATTTTAGAAATGTATTTAAATATAATTTATGTTGGACCAAATATTTATGGAGTTCAAACAGGAGCAAAATATTATTTTGATAAAGACGTAGAAGATTTATCTTTAGCAGAATGTGCATATTTGGCAGGAATTAATAATGCTCCAAATGCCTATAATCCTTTTGGAGATGATGATAATACAGAACTTATAACAAATAGAACATCTACAGTATTACAGCAAATGTTAGACTTAGGATACATAGAAGAAGATGAATATAATGATGCTATTTCAGAGGTAAATAGCGGATTAGATTTTGATAGAGGAGAAATCGAAACAGAAAATCCTATTTATTCATATCATACAGATGCTTTAATTACGCAATTAGTGAGTGATCTAGCAGAAGATAAAAATATTTCTGAAACTTTTGCTACTAACTATCTTAATATGGCAGGTTTAACAATACATAGTACACAAGTTTCAGATATTCAATCAGACACTGAAAGAGAATTCAAAAAGAGCCAATACATACTAAATTCAAAGGATGGAGAAAGCACTTCTCAAGCTGCAATGGTTATAATGGATCATGAAAGTGGAAAAGTAATTGCCTGCGTAGGTGGATTGGGAGAGAAAGAAACATTTAGAGGATTAAATAGGGCTACACAAAGCCAGAGACAAACAGGTTCCTCAATAAAACCTTTAGCAGTTTTAGTGCCTGGAATTGATAAAAAGATATTTACTGCTGCTACAATTTATGATGATGAAGAAAAAACTTTTGCAGGTAATTACTCACCTGGAAATAGTGATGGAGGATATTTAGGAGAGATAACCGTAAGAAGAGCATTAGAATCTTCTCAAAATATTCCATTTGTAGAAATGATGGAAGAAGTTACACCTAAAAGAGCAATCTCGTATTTAGAAAATATGGGAATAACATCATTAACTGAGGGAGACGAAAGTTTGGCATTAGCATTAGGTGGACTAGAAAATGGAGTAACTCCACTTGAAATGGCTGCTGCATATGCAACTATTGCAAATGATGGAATTTATATAGAGCCAACTTTTTATACAAATGTTACAAATAAAAAAGGTGATGAAGTATTAAAAGTAAAACAAAAGAGCAAGAGAGTATTTTCATCTCAAGTAGCTTATGTAATGAAAGAATTACTAAAACAACCAGTTGAGGGAGAGTATGGAACAGCAACATACTGTTCTATATCAGGAATTGATGTTGCTGCAAAAACAGGAACAACAGATGATAACTATGACAAATGGCTATGCGGATTTACACCATATTATACATCTGTAACTTGGTTTGGATTTGACCAAAATGAAACAATTAAGTATAACAACCAAAATCCAGCAGGAATAATTTGGGCAAATGTAATGAGAAATGTACATAGTGGATTTAGTAGAGCTACTTTTAGAGAGCCAAGTTGGATAACAACAGAGACTATATGTGCTGATACTGGAATGCTCGCTAAAACTGGATGCTCAGACACATACACCGAATATTTCTTATGGGGAACTGAGCCAGATGAATGTAATAAGCATTCTGGAAGTAGAGTTACAAATACACATTCTAGCCAAGATGATAATACATCATCAGGAGTATATGTAGATGATGATGAAGACTTGAAATTAAATCCAAATGATGATGAGGAAAAACCTAAAGTAGAAAATAGAGTTCAGGAAGAGCAAGTAAATGAAGTAGAAAATGAAATTATAGATGAACCAGAAAATACAATAGATAAGCCGGAAAATATAGTGAAAGATGACACGACAGCAAATGAGATAGAAGAACCAATTATAGAAGAACCACCTTCATCTACAACAGAAAATGAAATAATTCAAAATGAACCGATAGAGGAACAGCCAGTAGAAAATACTTCAGTGGAAGAACCAATAGATACAACTGGACAAAATGAAACTACATCTGATTCAGGAACAACTGGAGGAGGTATTAGTGGAGGCACAACACCTCCTGCTAATACAACAACATAAGGGGATGTATCTAGGCACAAAGGAGATTATTAATGAAAGCAATAATAGAAAAAATACAAGACATATTGAATAAACTAAAATACATGATAAAATCCATACCAATAGGAATAAAGATATTGACTGCAATTATACTAATTATTATAATTGCAGCAATATCCATTTCCTTTATTATAGTAGAAGCAAGTAAACAAAAATATGAGATATATGATGGAACAAATTTAGATGAGGATAAATACCCAGGATACAAAGAATTAATTGATAATTTACAAGCTACCCATCCAAATTGGACATTTACATTGTTCTACACTAAACTTGATTGGAATGAAGTAATTGCAAATGAAGGACATTCGGATTTAAGAACAAATCCTTTAAATCTAATTCCTGATTCTTCTGACTATCTAGATGATTGGAGATGTGCAATTTGTGGAGACAAAAGGTATGATAATGGAACATGGCTTTGTGCATCAGATAAAGCTATAAGACATCAAATGGATCCAAGGAATATTTTGAATGAAGATAATACATTTCAATTTTTAGAATTAAAATATACAGAGGGAGCTCAAACAGCAGAAGGAATAAAATCACTTACAGAAGGTTCTTTCTTAGAAGGTGACAGCATTGCACAGGCTCTAATACAAGCAGGAGAGAATGCAAATGTAGATGCATATTTTATTACATCTAGATTAATACAAGAGCAAGGAAGAAGTGGAACAGTTTTATCAACAGGATATGAATATAATGGTGTGACAGTATATAATCCATTTAATATTAATGCAACCGGAAATTCAAGTGAGGAGATACTAGAAAATGCAGCTAAGTATGCATATGAACAAGGCTGGGATTCTTTAGAAGAAGCTTTAATTGGAGGAGTTCATTTCGTTAGAACTGGTTATATTGATATTGGTCAAAATACACTCTATTTGCAAAAATTCGATGTTGTTAATCAAGATAAAGAATTATATACACATCAATATATGCAAAATTTGCTAGCACCTAAGTCAGAAGCAAGCAACATGAAAACAATATATGAAGCTTCTGGCACGGTTGATGCAAACTTAAACTTTATAATACCGTTATATGAGAATATGCCGGATGAAATTTCACAATACTAATTGCAGAAAAAACAAATTTAGAAAGTAAAAATAAGATAAGGAGATGTAATATGGAAGATACTATAATTTATTTAATCAGACATGCTGAAACGATTGATGAAAACGGAATTAGAAATACAAATGAAGATTCACAAATGATTAATGAAAA
>CAMOBD010000031.1 GCA_946578345.1 uncultured Clostridium sp. | reverse complement strand
CTTCTATCGTCTTTTCCAAAATATCTTTTTCTAATCTAAATTCTGGTATTCCATGGTCTAGTATTCCACCAAGTTTATCATATTTTTCATATATTGTAACATCTGCTCCGCTTCTTGCTAAAAAGCTACTACATGTAAGACCTGCAGGTCCTCCACCTACTACGGCTATTTTTTTGCCTTTTAATTCATCTGTTTTTTCTATATTCTTATACCAACCATTCTTTAGAGCCTCATCAAATACATATGCTTCTAATTTTCCTATTTGTACAGGCTCTCCCTTAATTCCTCTTACGCAACTTCCTTGACACTGTTTCATATGTGGACATATTCTTCCACAAATACTACCTAATACAGTGGTTTTCGACAAAATTTTAAATGCCTCTTCTATATTTCCTTCTTTAACTTGTTTTATAAATGCTGGTATATCATTATTTAAAGGGCAACCCTTTTGGCTACATGGTTTCATTGGGCAGTTCAAACAATACTCCGCATATTTTTGTATCTCTTCGTTCATTTTTCTAGTTCCTTTCTTATTTTTCAAACATAATCTGTGTATGTACTTATTTAAAGTTTTTTGATTTTTAGCCAGGTAATATGTATGTTTTAAATTTTGTTTGAGTGCTTAAGGTGGGGACCGACAAGTTTACAAACTGTCAAACGAAACTTTAGTTTTCGTTTCTACAGTTTGTACGCAGTTGGGGGCCGAAAACAAACATTTACAACATACATATTACCTGGACTTTATTCATCAAAATCCATTAAATATTAACTTCCATACATAAAATAATGCAACAATGCCACAGTCTCAGTAGAAGTAATTATCTCATTTTTTCTTAGCATTTCTTTTGCATCTTCAATTGGTACTCTAACTACTTCTATATCTTCCGTTTCATCCAAGTGTCTATGTGTATATTTTAAATTTTTTGCTAAGAATATTTCTATTTTCTCATCTGAATATCCTATTTCTGTATATACTTCAAGCATTTTTTTAATATATTCTGCTCTATATCCAGTTTCTTCTTCTAATTCTCTTATTGCTCCCTCTTCTGCAGTTTCCCCTTTTTCTATCATTCCTGCCGGAAACGCTAACACTTTTAATCCTATTGGTGTACGTGGCTCACGTATCATAATAAAGTTTCCATCATCTGTAACAGGTACTATAATTGCAGCATTCCCTGCCAAAACATGCTCTCTATATATCATTTGATTTGTTCGTGGATTTTTATAATGCAACTCTTCTACTGTAATTCTTTTTCCATGATATGCTGTTTTTCTATCTAACAACTCATAATCTATTTTTTCGTAGTATTTATTATTCATTTTTCAAATCCTTTCTTATTCGCATAAATTGGTTTGGAAAAGAATTGTCGTTTTGGCTAGGCAAATGAGCTAGAAAACCGGAGACGTACTTGGTGTACGTCGAGGATTTTCGCAGCGAAATTTAACAACGCCAAAACGTAATTATTTTTCAAAGCTCTTCCTTACAACTTCCTTAAGATCTCTCCAGAACTCTATTTTTTTGTTCTCATCTCTCAAAAGTGCTGCAGGATGCCATGTTGGCATATACAGTATTCCTTTCTTTTCTATCCATTTACCTCTTGCCGATGTTATACCATATTCTTTACCACAGATATTTTTTAGTGCTGTACTTCCCAGTAGTACAATTATTTTTGGCTTAACTAAAATTACCTGATTGCGTAAATAATCTAAACATGCTACAGCCTCATCTTCCTCTGGCACACGATTAGCTGGTGGTCTACATTTTACTACATTTGCAATATATACATTATTTCTTTCTATTCCTAATCCTTCAAAAGCCTTATCCATAAGTTGTCCAGCTCTTCCTACAAATGGAATTCCTTGCTTATCCTCGTCTGCGCCAGGGCCTTCTCCTATTAGCATAATATCTGCATTTTTATTTCCTACTCCAAATACAATATTTTGTCTTGTCTTGCATAATTTACATTTATTGCAATTTTCTATTGATTCTTCTAGTTCTTCCCAATTATTGTACATTCCTTTTCCTTTCTCATTAATCCATAAAATTCTCAGTTATTTCTATTTTTACTTTTTTGTTAGTATCAATTCTAGCCTTTCCTCCAACTGGTATTACAGTTTTCTTTTCTGTATGTCCAAAATTGTTTGACTTTATTATTGGAAATTTATATTCTCCTTCTAAAACGTCTAACAATATCTTTTCTAATGCTGCACTACCATCATAATTTCCTACCCATATACCTTTTATCTTATCAAATATACCATTTTGTTTCAAATGGTATAAATAATTTGATACAAGTTCTGGTGGTGATTCTAAGCAAAATTCTTCTATAAATAATATTTTATCTGTAAAATCTATACTATAATTTCCACATGACATCTCATTTACTAAGCTTAAGTTTCCTCCAACTAGTATTCCTTCAGCAACTCCTTCTTGTATTGTTATGTATTCGTCATCTTCTTGTCCAAGTGTCATATCTCCATTCATAAATCTTTTTACCACTTCTTCATATGCATAAGGTGTTGCCCATGATGTTAGTGCTTTAAATGTAGGTCCATTAAAGGTCATCACTCCTGTTTTAGAATATATTACATTTTCCAAAGATGTGCTATCACTAAACCCACATAAAGGCTTTGGGTTTTGTTTTATTAAATCATAATCTAAATACTCAAAAACTGTATTTGAATTAAATCCTCCACTTACGCAAAAAATCATTTTTACTTCTTTGTCTGCAAACATTTCGTTTATATCTTCTGCCTTTTCCTTAGGTGTTGCTCCATATCCTAATGTGTTTTTAAAAGCATTCTTTCCAAACTTAACTTTGAGGCCTGTGCTTTCCATTAAAAGTACAGAATTATTTATAACTTCCAAGTCGTCTTTATCTATTTTTGATGATGGTGCAATTACACCTATCATATCACCTTTTTTTATTTTTTGAAACATGTTTTGTTTTCTCCTTTTTCTCTTTGCTACTCCTTTATCTTATCATTTTTTAGGAAAAATATCAATTGATTTTGCAGAAAAGTTACTTTAAATGTATTATTTAAGTTTCTGTTCAGTATAATGTGTTTTAGAGAATTAATCAAACTTATTTTTATGATTTATAGTTCCACGTGGTAGATATATATTTTGTTCGAATACATGGAGAACACAATATATATCTACCAGCAAGATGGAACGGACTTTACATATCTATTTCTAAACTGAACAGTAACTTATTTAAATCTTTTTGATTTTTTGCAAGACTAATTGACATAACTTTTCCAAAGTAGTATAATTGCAATTATACACCTATTCACATAGTTCCATTTACAGTAAAATGGAGCGCCGGATAAAAAGGGAGTGCAAATATGCATAGTTATTTTCAGTATTGGGCAAGTGCTTGTCCAGAAGCGAAACAGGTGCGGGCGTTTGTGATCGGATTGGAGATTCCAGATCTCCTTAAAGATTACAGAAAGAAGTATAAGAACGGCCTTGCAGAGGCAAATGCAGTATATAAAACTCTGCAAGAGGAAACCAATGGTCTTCCTGATTTCTCCAAGTATTTCTCGGAGAGATTGATGCAGAAAGAGCGCCTTGGTAGCTCATTCGGCATGCATTTTGGAAAAAAATCATGTCCAAATGTTAAGGCATTCTGGAATTGGGTTCCTGATTCCGAAAAAGCCAATCCTTTCTGGAGAGGCTATTTGTGGCACCTTATATCAGATTGCGTCATTAATCCTCGGCTGAATATTGACCAAAAGATTAAGGAGCTTTCTGAAACTCAAGATATAAGTCAGAACGAGCTTGGTAATTTTATGAAACAAGCTATGCGTATTCTTGGGGAAGATTATTACAAGGTAAATGCTCTTTTGTCAGATACCTATAACGATGTGCACATGACGCCGGAGGTTGAACAACTGGGCACAAATTTACAAGCACACGCTCCAAATATGGAGCTTACCTTTATTGATTGGAACGTTTTTATCCAATCAGTAAAGTGGCTGAGAAGCTACGACCCATTAGCGCCTAACATTGACGATACTATAGAAGAAATTCTAAGTAACGCCTAACCCTTTTTAACCCGCAGTCACTTTGTAACTGCGGGTTAGTTTTCTATGCTCCGTCCCCTTTGTTTCATACCTATAAAAGCACCATTTCTTCCTGATTTTTCTTTGTCTGCTCTGTATGAGTGGAATAAGTTTGAATTACATACTGTACAAAGTTCACTATCTATAATATTTTCTTTTAGTAGTCCTGCTTCTTCTAGTATAATTTTATTTATCAAAGTAGTATCTATATTGTATTTTTGGACATTCTCTACTATTCTACCTTTTTCTATTATTTCATCAATTCTTGCAGTATTTCCAAACTCATTTTTAAATAGTTTCATTACATCTTCATCTACTTCAAAATGACATTTTCGTATGCATGATCCTATACAGCATATAATATCTTTTGGATTACAGTTATATTCTTTAACCATCTTTTCTACTGCTTTTTTACCTATTTGCTTCAAAGTACCTTTCCACCCAGAGTGGATATCTGCAATAACTTTTTTGTTATCATCATAAAATAATAAAGATGTGCAATCTGCAGAAGTAGTGCAAAGAAAAATATTTTGTCTATCAGTAATTAGCCCATCAACTTCATCAAATTCTTCATTAGAATTATTTACATTTTCTATTCTATCAGTATGAGTTTGATGTGGTTTTACTATATTTCTATAATCAAAATCTAATGCCTTAGCTACTTTTTTATAGCTTTCAATCAAATCTTGTTCATTATGTTTTGCATAAACATTAATGCCATTTTTTCTTAAGGTATAGCAGTGTTTTAGATTTGGAAACTCAAGCAATCTCTTGAATTGCAAAATTTCAGTTCCGTCGCTATCCTTTTTTAGCATTATTTCATTATTCATTTTACTATCATTCCTTTAATTTTGTTTGACAAAAATATTAAATCTGTGTATAATATAGATAGAAAATGAGATGCCACAGTGTGGTTGCCAGAAAACAGTTAAAATAAACCATTTACTCGCCAAAGCAGAATGGTTTATTTTTATTGCCTATGTAGTAATATTAAGATGGTTATTGCTAAGGCAACATTTATGATAGCCATTCCTACTATTCCATAGAAAAGTAGGTAAGTAATTTTTATTAATGCAACTTCTATCATAGCACCACCCCCATAATTCAGTCTCACAACATATAGTCGTGGAGTAGTTTGTATACATCAAAGAGTAAAAGGTGGCAACACACTCTGCTTTATCTCATTTTCTATTCTATTTACTATACAATATTTTTTGTAAAAAAACAAGCGAACATCACGTTTTTTACAAATAAATTATTATTTACATTTTTGTTTTTATATTGTTGTTTCTACTAACCGCCTATTTCCTCTAGCACAGCATCCTTACTCTCATTACCAATATAATTATACTGCTTTTTGCAAATGCCAGTATTAAAATTGCATACAGATTTGTATTTACAGTAACTGCATGGTGTTTGGCCATTCTTAATTTTGTAATATGGTTTTACATTAATATCCCCTGACATAATTTCATTTGAAATTTGCTTGATTATTTTGTTTGTATATTTCTGCAAATTTTCAAACTGCTCTCTTGTTATTGTACTAGATTTATTAGATAAATTGCCATCCTTATCTATATATGCAGGAATTATGTTAGAATTACCTTTTTCTAATTTTTTGTCCATCTTTTTTACTATATCTACATCTGCTAGGATAAGCCCTTTCATCTTAAATTGTTTTCTTATCTCATCTTGCAACTTTTCTTCACTAATCTTGCTTACTCCTTTTATGCTAGGGTCAATTAGGTTAAAGTATAGCACTCCTGCTGGCATTACATCTTCGATATTGCAAACCGCATCTAGGTACGTAAGTAGCTGCAATTGCAATCCTGCAGCAACTTCATTTAAGTTAATATCTTTTGTAGATGATTTGTAGTCTATTATCCTTATATAGTTTCCTTCTGGAGTTTTGGCTATGTCTATCCTATCAATCTTCCCTGTTATTTCTACCTTTTTGCCACTTTCTAATTCCATTTGTATTGCTTGATATTGTTTGCCATTCTTAAATTCTAGCTCATGCCCCATTACTTCAAAGTCACTATATTTTAAACTGTCTACAATGTATATCATAGATTTTTTTATTACTTTTCTTAGCCTATTTGCTAAAACCCTATATTTCGGAATACTTGTGAAAATATAGTTTTTCTTTAATTGTAACTTTTCTTCAATAATTTCGTCTACTATTTCCTCAATTTGCTCTTGTTCTATGCCTTTTAGCCCAATACCTTTTTCTTGTACTTTGTCGAAAAAGCTATCTATTACATCATGCATAAATGTTCCAGTGTCAATTGCTTGTATTTTGAATTCTTCCCTTTCTGAAAGACTTAATCCATATTTCAAATAGTATGAAAATGGACATGACTTGTATTGCTCCAATCTCGATACACTGGTTTTTAATGTGTCTCCATATAATTTTTGGACAATATTTTTATCTATTTTATCTGGTTCAATGTTAAAGTTTAGAGCCTTTAAACTATTTTCTAATTTTTCCTTCCATTCGTCGTTATTTGCATAATAATTGTAAACTTCAAACCACTTTTCTTCTATATCTTTTCCATCTCTGAATTCACTTAATTTATGCAAAAGTGTCTCGAAAGTACTCATCTTTGTTATTATTTCACTTTGCTTTTCTACAATATCACTTTGCTCCTCTAGTTTAGGAAATATCTTTTTTATTCTGTTAATTAATATAGATGGTCTAAGTGATTTTCCTTCCAAATCAGATGAAGCATATGATAAGTATAGCTTTTCTTCTGAAGTAGAAAACGCTTTATATATATTAAAATTATCATCATAAAGTTTCTCTGTTGTCCCCTTTGCAAGTTCTGCACCTACACCTTTTAAAACTTCTCTATCATTATCATTAAAATACCCCTCATTCTTATTCACACTAGGGAACATTCCATCATTTAGACCTATAATAAATACAGCTTTTACCTTGTGCGACCTAGATCTATCCACATCTCCCACAATAACTTGGTCTTGTGTACCAGGTATTTTTCCAAGTCCACTATTTCCTAATCCTATTTTTAGCATTTCTGCATATTTATCAAAACTTACTTTTTTATCGTCAAAGAGCATTACCATCTCATCTAGTAAGTCCATAATTAGTTTGTAGCTTGTCTCATATTCTTTTGCTTTTTCAACCTCGCCCATTTCCTCTAATTCTTCGATTTTCTTCTCTAAGTTCGCATTAATTCCATTGTTAATCAAAAATTCATATAATTTAGTTGTAATCGTTCTTACATCTTTACTACCAGATAATTCATTTTTTAATTTTAGCAAAGGGCTTGCTATTTTCTCTCTAATATGCAAAATTTTTTCTTGGATTTCTTCAGTTTCGTTATAGAAATTCCACTCTCCATTATACCATTTAGAGCCTTTTATTCCCCATCTTAATACATAATTTTCTATTGTCCATATATCGTCATCATCTATGTCGTTTACAAGCCCTGTTTTCAAATATTCAAAAATACTTGATGCAGACCAATTCTTAGCGAAAATATTTATCACAGATAGCAAATATTTTACTAAAATATTTTGACTCAAATCCTTTTTCTCATCTATGAACACTGGTATATCATATTCATTAAATATAGCCTTACATAGGCTTGAATATCCCTCCAAATCCTTAGTAATAACTGATATATCATTGTATCTGTAATTATTATCTCGTACAAGTTTTACAATTTTCTCTGCCACATGCTCTATCTCAGAATATTGATTTTTGGCCAAAAATAGCTCTATATCTTTCACATTTCTATCATATTTTTTATATGGAAATGCATATATATTTTCTTCCAAATGCTTTAACTCATCACTTTTAAACCTATATAATGTGTCTAGACATATAGGCTTTTCTATTTTTACACATTCTTGTTTGGCTATGTAATATACTTTATCCAAAGTTGTTTTATTTGCACAAAATACATCTGTATCTTGGTTTTCGCTTAAATTCGTATCATCTGTGCACACAGTAATATTTACTTCATTCGCTTTAGTCAAAAGCTTCCTTATTATCTCATATTCTTGGTGAGTAAAGCCCACAAACTCATCTATGTATATATCTGTATTATCGAAATCATGTACATAGTCTAACTTTTCTGCAAGTATCGTCAAACTATCATTTTCATCTATATAATCATTTGAAATCTCTTCTGTGTACTTTTCGTACACACTTAACATATCATTAATCTTTGCTTTCAAATACTTATCCTCTGTATTCTCCATGACATTCTTCAAATTTTCTGCTGTAATACCATGTTTCTTAAACTCAGTTATTTGAGTGCCAATCATCTCTATATTTTCAGAAGACTTTCCAATAAACTTTAGATTGTTTTTCTGCTCAGACAAAATGTCAAAAATAAGCATTGACTTGCCAGTTGAAGATAAGTTATTTATGTTGGCATTTCCAAGCTCTTTCATAACTCTATACGCCATACGATTAAAAGTCAAAACCTCAGCAGAAATCACAGAAGGAGCATCAATTGAATCTAGTAACTTCTTCTCCGCAGTAAAAGAAAACTGCTCAGGTGTTATAATATATATTTTTCTATTGCTTTGCTTTATTTTGTCTGCTATTTCATTAAATATGTATGTACTCTTCCCTGTACCAGACTTACCATAAATAATTTTCAAGCTCATAACTATCTCCTTTTGTCGTTTTAGGGACAGGCCTTTTCGCGACATTTTTGTTGTTTTCTTTATAAAACTTCATTTCGGAGACAGGTCTCCGGACGCTATTTTTTTCGTTTTCAGACCTGTCCCTAGACTGAAAAGTTTTTCGCTTCGGTGACAGACCTCATCTTCCCAAAAGTGGGAGTTTAAGGCCTGTCCCTAATTTCTCACTACGCTGTGTCCCTCTTCCAATAAAATAGGTATTGCTGTGCTATTCCCTCTAAATTGCCATACTTTTCTTTTGCTAACTTTTCTATATCTTTTTTATTTACTTTTGTTTCATCTTCTTTTTTTATGTATAATTCGTTCATTACTCGTCTTACCCATACATCTATAGGGAAAACATCAAATCTTTTTAAAGTAGAAAATAGAAGTATGCAATCTGCAACTTTGGGTCCAACTCCATCTAAAGTAAGCAATGTGTCTCTTACCTTTTTTGTATCCACCTCTTGATGAAGCTTTTCTAAATCCACCTGCTTTTCTAGTATTTTATGAGTTGTATTATATACACGTATATCTCTAAAGCCTAATCCTAAACTTCTTAAATCTTCTACTGTAGCTTTAGCTAAATTTTCTACTGTAGGAAAGGTGTAATACTTTTTCCCTTTCCACTCAATTTCAGTTCCATACTTTTGTGATATTCTATTTATTATTCCTTTTATCCTAGGTATGTTATTATTTGCTGAAATTATAAATGAGATAATTGTCTCCCATAAATCTTGATTTAATATTCTAATTCCGCTTCCATACTTTATGCTATTTGCTAAGTATTCATCTATTTTAGAAAGCTCATCTTTTATTTTCTCATAATCTCTATTTAAGTCGAAATAGTCTATAACTAATTCTTCTAAATTATCTGCACCTAGACTCTCAAAAACAATCGAGTTATCCACTTTTTTCACATTTATCACATTGTTTTTTACTATTCCTGTATAGCTTCCATCTTGCTCTTCGTCCCATCTGAAACATTGTCCACACTCAAATATGTGCTTTGGCTCAAATGATGTAACATTTTCTAGTATGTATTTTTGTTCTTGCATTTCTATTTCCTCCGTACCTATATTTTCTCACTATTATTATACAATTCATCTGGACAAATATCTGCTCCATTAATCCATTCTATAGAAAGCCCAGCTATCTTAACAGTCTTAAATATAGTTGGATTTTTTAATTCTTCAAATTGTTTATATTTTAAATATGGAGTCACATCAAAAATCTTCTTTTCATTATTACTAAAAGTTATTAGTAATTTATAATCTTGTAATGGTTTTACATCTATAGCTCTAGGTCTCATTTAAATCACTCCAATCCTTTTATTTTTATAATTTCACCATCTTCATTATAAGAATACCATGCTGCTTTTAATTCTTCCTCATGAATTGCTATCCATGCATCTACTAGTTTCTTTTGCTTATTAGGAATATATCCATCTAAAACTTTGCCAGATAAGGACAAAGACATTTCAAATTCATTATACTTTATATGTATATGAGGCTCATTATGATGTCCTCCAATTTCTTTATAAATATATATGAGTATACCATAAAACTGTGAAATAAGCAGCAAATTATCACCTCCATTATATCATAATTATTTAATTCTTTAAACATTTTGGAAGTTTAATTTAGAAAAAATGTCTTTAGAATAAAAATTAATTGAAAAAAGACCTAGATGCTATATATTTTATATAACATCTAAGTTCGTAAATGTCAAGCTTTTTGGTAAAATTTGGTTGTTTTTCTACTTGAAACCTTTTCCCCAAGCCTCTCTTGCACTTGAGATTACTATAAATGCCTTTGGGTCTATTTCTTCCGCTATTTGTTTTATTTTTGCTACTTCTCCCCTTGATGCAACACACCAAAGCATCATTTTCTTTTCTCTTGTATACATCCCTTTTGCATAAATTGCTGTACTGCCTCTTCCTAATTCCTTCCCTATTTCTTGTGAAATCTCCTTATATTTATTTGAAACTATAAACATGGTCTTCGTAAAATATATACCTTCAAAAACAATATCTATCATTTTTCCATTTAAATAAATTGCTATTGCTGAATATAAACCGATTTCAATTTCTTTAAAGAATATTACATTTAGTAATACTATTGCTGTATCTATAATAACAATAAGGCTGCTTGCTCTATATGTTGGTTTATATGAGCGAACAATATATGTTAGTAAGTCTGTTCCCCCTGTAGAAGCATTTGCTTTTAACACAATTGCTGTTCCTAATCCTACTAACATTCCTCCATATATGCATGCAAGAAATCTATCCTCTGTTAATGGCTCAAATTTTTCTAAAATGTCTATAAACACTGATAGTGCTATTGTTCCTATTAATCCTTTTATTGCAGTTTCTTTCCCTACTCTAATAATAGTTAAAATAAATAGCGGTATATTTAAAATAAGAATTGTAGTTCCAAGAGGCAATCCAAAAAGATAATAAATAATTGTGGCTATACCTGCAAATCCACCTGACGACAACTGATTTGGAAGTAAAAATAGTGATGTTCCAGCTGCCATTAGCAATGAGCCTATTATTATTTCTATAAATTCTTTAAAATATTTCCTTACCAATATCTGCTTTCGAGTTAATTTTTTCATACAAAAATCACCTACTATTGTTATTATTTCCAATAGTAGGCAATTTTATACCATTATTCATATGATTCCAAAATCTCTAACTCAAATTTTCCGTGGTTTTATTTTATCACTTTTTTCAATTACCACATCAACATCGTATATTTCTTTTAGCTTTGTTATATTTTCTTTTTTGTGGCCTATAATATTGTTTATATTTATATCATTTGCTATTATTTTTACTTTTTTAACTTTCGCATTAACTTTTTTTATTTTATTTACTATACTATCGTACCACATGCTAGATTCAACAAGCTGTCTAAATGCTGGATGATATGGTCCTGCAACCACACTGCTTTTTTCTGAATTAGGGTCTGAAATTTCTTCTGTATTTTGAAGTCCTATTCTTATTACATTTATCTTACTTCTATTAAACAAATCAACGATATCTTTGCACCTTTCCACAGCTTGACCTACTGTAAGAGGCGTATATGTTCCATTTTCATACTCATCTGCAAGTTCTGTGTCTTTTATAACTAGTACAGGATAAATTCTTACTATCTTAGGCTTTAGTTTTATAAGTTCCTTTGCAGTATTTATTTCATCTTGTTTAGTACTTTCTGGAAGTCCTACCATCATTTGGTGTCCTAGTATAAATCCATGCATACGAATTAATTTTGAGGCTTTTTTTACATCTTCTCCTGTATGCCCTCTCTTGCATCTTTCTAAAATATAATTATTTGTAGACTGCACTCCAAGTTCTATTGTTTTTACATGGTATTTTTTCATTCTCTTGAGAACTTCTTTATCTATACAATCTGGTCTGGTAGAAACTCTAATACTATTTACTAGCTTTGCTTGTATATACTTTTGAGCAGCTTCTAACAACTCTATTTGCTTTTCCTTTTCGATTGCAGTAAAACTACCTCCAAAAAATGCAACCTCAACATATTTATGGTCATCTTTAAAATTCTTTAAATAATATTCTATTGTATCTTGTACATCTTTTGCAGTTACCATTTTAGTTTGCCCACTAATTCTTTTTTGATTACAAAATGTGCAATTATTCGGACAACCTAAATGTGGAACAAAAATTGGAATTATGTACTCTTTTTTCATCAGTCTACCTCCTCTCTTTTTGTCCAAGCTCCAGAGCTCTTCTTGCAGCGTCCATTTCTGCATGCTTTTTTGTCTTTCCTTCTCCTGTTGCAAGCTCCCTTCCATCCACTTCAACTTTAACAGTAAATGTTTTGTCATGGTCAGGTCCTATTTCTTTTATTACTGTGTATTTTATATTCACATCTCCGTTTTCTTGCAATTTTTCCTGTAGTACAGTTTTAAAATCTTTCATTCCTACATGTTTTGTAGAATTTTCTATTGCATCCTTTAAATTAGAAATTATAAATCTTTCTGCTGCATCTAGTCCTCCATCAAAGTATATTGCAGCTATTGTTGCTTCTATACTGTCTGCAAGTATTGCTGGCTTATAATTCCCATTATTATTTGCTTCGCTTTTTCCTATTAAGATAAAATCACTAAAATTATGTGCTTTAGCTACTTTGTACAAGCTAGCTTCACACACTACCTCTGCTCTAACTTTAGTCATTTCACCTTCTTTTAGTTTTTTGTAATTATTATAAATGTATTTACTCGAAATAAACTCTAATATACTGTCTCCCAGAAACTCTAGTTTCTCATTACTTTCTACTTTATGTTCATATGCATATGATGTATGTGTTAATGCTTTTTTCAGTAGTGATTTGTCTTTAAAGGTATATCCTATACTTTTTTCTATTTTTTCAAAATCCATTACACTCCTCCTTTTCATTTATTCTAAATGTAATTGTTTATTATTAATATAAATTTTTTAGTCCTTTATTATCGTTTGTCCACTCTTAATGCAGGTTTATTAATGTCAAACTTAATTTTTTACATTATACACCCTTTTTAACTAAAAAGAAAGCTTTTATGTCAAAGTTTTTACTAAAAGGTCCTCTGTATTTTATACAAATTAGGAATTGTATTCCCAATTTGTATATGCATTTTTAGCACAAAAAAACAAAGTAATCAAAAGATTTCTTTGTTTTTTTGTCTTATGCTAAATGGTCTTTTATATAATCTACAACATCTCCTACAGAAACTACCTTTTCTGCATCAGCATCTGGTATTTCTATATCGAATTCTTCTTCTAAGGCCATTATTAATTCAACTATATCAAGTGAATCAGCTCCTAAGTCATCTATAAAAGATGCTTCCATTGTAACTGCTGTTTCAGCTACTCCTAGTTGTTCAACTATTATTCCTTTTACTTTTTCGAAAACTTCTTCTGAACTCATTGTATAAGTTCACCTCCTTAAACATTGGTTAGTTGTTTTATCTAACAATAATACATATTAAATTAATTGTCAATATATTTTTCATAAATTTATTAAATAATTTGAATTTTTATTGATTTTTTAGTACTTTTAGCCATTTTTTATTTTATTTTCTTATTATATCTTGTTTGAATTTTTTTATACTACTTAGTCTTAATTTTCTTTTTGTCCTTCAAATGCCTCAATCATTTTATCTACAGCTTTATTCTCTACGAACTTCTCTGCTTGTTTAATTGTAAATTCAAATAGTTTTTCATCACTACTTCCATGTGCTTTTACAACTGGTTTTTTTACTCCTAGGAATAAAGCTCCACCATATTCTTTGTAATCTACAGTCTTAGAAAATTTCTTTATTGCTGGAAGACTTGGTATCGCAGCGATTTTAGCTAGTAAATTATGTGTTAAGCTTTCTGTTAAGCTCTTTTTTACGAATTTCCCCAAACCTTCAACAGATTTTAAGAATACATTACCAGTAAATCCATCTGTTACAATTACATCCACTTTTCCAGAAAAGGCATCTCTTCCCTCGACATTTCCAATAAAGTTTATATCTAGTTTTTCAGCATTTTCTTTTAATAGTTGGTATGACTCTTTTGTAAGTTCATTTCCCTTGGTCTCTTCAGTTCCAATATTTAACAAACCTACTGCTGGTGCTTCCATTCCAAATGTATTTTTTAAATATATACTTGACATTTGTGCAAATTGAAGTAAATTAATTGGCTTGCAATTCGTATTTGAGCCACAATCCATTAATAGCAATCTGCTTTTGTATGCTGGGAGTATTCCTGCCAAAGCTGGTCTATCAATTCCTTTAATTCTTCCTACCAAAAGTGTTGCCCCTGTAAGAAGTGCACCTGAATTTCCTGCTGAAATGAACACATCACCTTCTCCAGATTTAAGCATGTTAAATCCTACAACCATTGAAGAATCCTTTTTGTGCTTTATCGCTTGGGTTGGTATATCCTCCATTTCTATTGTCTCTGTTGCGTTTTTTATGCTTAATCTAGGAGAGATATCATTTATATCGTCTTTTCCATATAATTCTTTAATACGGCTTTTTATTACTTCCTCTTTACCTATTAAAACTACTTTTGCTTGTATTTGATTTATTGCTTTTACTGCACCTTTTATATTGGCATCTGGTGCATTATCTCCACCCATTGCATCTAGTAAAATTATCATATTGTTTCCTCCAATAATTGTATATTTTTATATAATATATTTGCTTTATTTGTTATTAGAACTGGTTTCGCTCTAATATTCATTATTTTTACAGTTTCTATTTTATAACTTCTGCCTTGTAAAGTCAATTATATTTTGCAAATTTGAACGAATAGTAGGCACTATTTAAATCTTTTCTCTTTATTCCTTGTAAATAATACTAGGTCATATGTCACATTATTATAAAGTTTTAGCCAAGTTTTTTCATTTGAATGAATAAACTTGACTATTTTTGACATTTTTTCAGTTAAGTTACAACGGAGATTTATTTTACAATTTTATTACAGCCTCACGCTTTTGAGTGTTAAAATTTAACTGTGTAAATTCTAAATAAAATTTAGAAAGCACAGTTTTTTCTTGTGCTTTTGGAAAGGATGAATTATGGGAAAAATAAAATTAATCGATTTACAAAAAAGAAAACTACAAAAATGTTACCTATCACTTATCTTTTTTACCGAAAATATAAAAATTAGAAATGAGGGATGCTTCTTTGATAAAAAGCTTTACGTTCTGCTTGGTACAGATATATGCGGTAATCGTCAAGTCATTGGTACTTTCTTTGAAAATACAGAATATAACAGGTTTTGGTTAGAAGTGTTTGAAGACTTAAGAGCTAGAGGATTGGAATTCGTACTTTTTCTAGTTACTCCTCACAATAAGAATATTGAAAGATGTTCTAAGATTGTATATAATAAGGTTAATATAATTTATTCTCCTGAAGAATTGTTAATTGATATAACTAGATTTTTTACCGAAAAATCTTCAAGAAAATTTGTTAGAAATTTAAAAGATTTGTTTTTTGCTAAAACTTTAGAGAATCATATAACAGAAATGAAAATGTTTGAAGAACAATTTGCAGATAATAAAATAGTGTTAATGTTGTTAAATAAACGAGAACATGAAATTCAAAAGTTTTATGAACAACCGTATGAAATAAGAAAATTTTTGTATCCATATTATGCAATAAGAGATATGAGAAGATTTCTACGTAAATTGAATACAAGAGAACCTCTTTGCTCAAATATAAATGAAATCAACACATATTTCTTAGAATATATAAATTCGTATGAATCTTCAAGAAGCTATTACCGAGCACAGTGGCTTGAGTTTTTAAATTTTTTGTATGAAAGATATACAGATGAATTGGAGGATTACTTAAATGTCTAAAAAAGTAAAAAAAGAACTAACAGAAGAAGAACAAATAGATAATCAAATATTAGAATTGATTATGAAGAAAAAAGGTGTAAAAACGGCACATGACGTGTCAAAAACATTAAATTCAATGTATGGAAAAGTAATTCAAAGACTGCTGGATGCAGAATTTGATGAATTTATGGAATATGAAAAAGGTTCTCATGCAGATAAGAAAGATTCTAATAGAAGAAATGGAAGTACATCTAAAGGAAAAAAAGTAAAAACAGATAATGGTGAAATAACAATAGTACCTCCAAGGGATAGAGATGGAAAGTTTGAACCTCAAATAGTGAAAAAAAGACAAAAAGTATTAGAAGGATTTGATAATCTAGTAATTTCAATGTATGCAAGAGGAAATTCACTAGAGGATATAAAAGAGACAATTCGAGAAATATATTCAATAGAATTGAGTGAAGAAACATTAAGCAATATGACAAAATCAGTTAGTGAAGAAGTTGAAAAATGGCAAAATAGAAAGCTAGAAAAATGTTATCCTTTTATGTATGTAGATTGTATATATTGCTCCGTTAAAGAAGATTTAAGAAGTATAAAGAAAGCAATTTATGTAGTATTAGGAATTGACTCAAAAGGTATAAAGGATGTACTTGGTATATGGATTGAAACTACTGAAACTGCAAGCAAATGGTGTGAAATCTTTGAAGAACTTAAATCAAGAGGAGTAGAAGATATTTTCTTCATATCTATGGACGGACTAACAGGTTTATCTGAAGCTATTGAAAGAGTTTATCCACAAGCTATTTCTCAAAGATGTATTGTACATATAGTAAGAAATATTTATGGTATATTACCTAAAAAAGATGTAAAGGAAGTAATTGGTGATTTTAAAAAGATATATACAGCAAGTAATTTGAGCCATGCAAAACTAGAATATGAAACTTTTAAAAAGAAATACAAAGATAATAAAAAACTAATGAAAAAAATAGAAGATAATATAAATTGGGTAATGCAAATATTTGAATATCCACCAATGATAAGGAAACTAATATATACAACAAATGCAATAGAAAGCTTAAATGCAGGATTAAGAAAAGTAACAAAAGGAAAAGGATCTTTCATAAATGAAACAGCATTAATCAAAGTTTTGTATTTAAGAATACAAAATCTAAAAAAGAAATGGTCTAAACAGATTAAAAGTTGGAAACAAGTTCAAAATGAATTGTTCGGAGTATTTGAAGAACGTTTTATAAAGTACATTGAAAAATAAAATGGCAATATCTTTTTTACCAGATATTACCACCTAAAAAATATTTTAACAAATTTACACAGTTAGCTTGACAATCTCACGCTTTTTGTTTATTTATTCCATTTTTTTCCATTTTAGTGTCCCTGCGTCAGATCAAAGTACGGGAATGACCACGCGGAAACTGTAGACGCCGCTGTTATCCCCATCACTGTTGTTGCAATAGAATACCCCCGCACTAGACGTATTACCGTAACTGCCTCCACGGTTAAAGAACGGAAAGATAGAGTTAGGAAAACCAATAAAATCACTATACCACGAGCCGCTACTGCTAATGTATGTTCCAGATGTTTCCCATACAGCATCTCCATAGTGGCCTGATGTTGATGTAGGCTGTCCTAGCCCCATAGTTGGCTGTGCATAACTATAGTTTATTGATTGGTTATCGTTCCCATTTGTGCTTGATGCTCTATATACATCTTTATACTTATCTGTTGCATTTACTAATACACTTCCATATTCTTGTAAATAGCTATGTCCATTATCTACATATCCTGCTACATATTCATATGCTCCTCCATTCATGTCATATACTCCTGTTACATTTCCGGTTAGTGCTTGCTTGTTGCCCATTTGTTGTATTATATGCGTTTGTTACTCCACTTGCGCTACTTGCAATTACGCTTGAACCTGCATTTCCTGTGATATATGTGCTACTATTATTTTTCCATACTTCGCTTCCTTTTCCATATGTTGTGTTTTGACTTAAGTATGCTACTGCTCCCCATTCACTATTTTTCATCATATGTGGGTCTACCACGCTATCACTTGTATTTAAACCATATGGGTTTCCACTAGAATTCATATTTATGCATACCGTGAAAATATTGCTCTCTTGAATATTTCTCCAGCTTGTTACTCCTGCTTTTATCATTGGTTTCAATGTCGATACATCTGTATTGTTGCTCCCTGTGCTACTATCTGTTGTACATTCTGTATGACTTGTCTCATACTTTCCTACCCAGAATCCACTTAATTTTGTTCCTCCATAGTTAAATGCGGGATGTACCACATAATTACCCATTCCGCTGTTTGCTCCTGCTGTTGCATTTGGATATGTTTCGCTATATGTTGTTGTTTTTTCTTTATTTTGATTATTCGTATCTATAAATACTATATTTATATTTCCTGCACTTGCTGTACTTGTATGATACTGCGTTGTTATTTGATATGCATACCTTGGTATCCATACTAGCATTGTATATGCCGAGTCTTCATTTAAAGTTCCATCGATATTAAATACATCTACTGCTCCTGTTGCATCTTTTCCTGCATTTGCTCCACTATCTGGTGTTAGTACTATATTGGCCCATTTTTTGTCTTGATATGCATACCAATTATCTGTCGTTGTCTTTATCCATTTTTGTTTTGTTTCACTCCATTTTACTGGTGTCATTCCGTCACTTAGCTTTGGTGCTGTTGGTAATACAGTATCTATCAGTACTGGCTCTGGTGGCTCTGATGTAGTTGCTTGTGTACTATCCTGTACTGTTTGCCCTCCTTTATCTGTTACTGTTACTTGCATTGTGTATGTTGTACTTGAATTTAGTCCTGTAAACGTATAGGTGTTACTTGTTATATTGCTTGCATTTTCTGGTGTTGTATAGCTTTCGTTTCCTTGGCTACTTTCTTTTATTCTGTATGTGTAGTTTGCTATTCCACTTTGGCTATCACTTGCTGTTACATTTACTGTAATACTATTTTCTGTTACACTTGTTGTTATGTTGCTTATTGCTGGTGGTATATCGTCTATTATCGTTACTGTTGCATCTTCTTCTCCACTATTATTTGTTCCATCCCATAATTGTCCATATACCGTATTTCCATGTTGCAGATTTGATATTGTCCCTCCATTTGTTGTCTCTATCCATTCTCCAGAATCTATTTTATATCTTATTCTATATCCTTCTGCTGTTGTATTGATTTGTACACTTGCAGTTCCATCTCCTACCCAATTCAGATTTGTAAATGTTATCGTCCCTGTTGGTATTTCTCCTAAATATACATTTATTGTTCCTTCTGCACTTCCATCTTTTGTTGTTACTACTACTTTTACGTTATATGTCTCTCCTTGTGTCAATCCATTTATTGTGCATGTGTTGTTATTGCTTGTTTCTACTTCTTGCCAACTTTCTTCTCCCTCACTATCTTTTTTATATGAATATGTGTACTCTGCTCCTGTGGCATTTACTGTTAATACTTCTATGCTAACACTATTTGTTGTTTCTCCTGTTACTTTTATCTCTTTTATTCTTGGGCCTGTTTGCTCTCCTATATATTCTCCTAATTCTGGCACACTTCTATTTAAACTAAACACATGTCCATCTAGTCCTATCTCATCTTCTTCAAGATAAACATTTGGCTCTCTTTCTTTTATGAATTCATCTAAAAATTCATCTTGGTCATATTCTGGATTTGTTTTCTTTTCTACAAATGCATCTCCTAGTATCATTGTTAATGTTTCTCTTGCTGTTGCTATCTCTTGTTCTAGTTTTGCTCTTTGTGCTTGTGTTATTAATCCATTGTTTCCAAATGCCAAATTGATTGCTACTGTTGCTAGGATTATTATAATTATTATTGTTATTACTAATGCCACTAGTGTTATACCCTTATTTTGCGTACATCTATTATTTTTCTTTTCCTCATTACTTACAATATTCTTGATTTCACTGTCAAATTTTTCTAACATTCTTCATCTCCTCCTTTTCTTCCTCTTCGTTCTTCTTTTTTGTGCGCTAAAATTCCTTGAAATATTAAATATCCTTGCATTACTTTTTCTGTCTTTTCTTCATACATGCACATTGCTTTCCTTCCCTTCCTTTGATTTTTTATTTGTCTTATTATTTGTTGCATTCACTTTTTATTGCTTTTCATCTTATCATAACATCTTTGTTTTTGCAAGCGCTTTTTGTTGCTTTGCACACAAAAAGTAGACTATATTAACACATATTCTCTATGCATTTATAGTCTACCCATTTTTCTATTTTATATTCACTTATTTTGCAATCCTCTATGCTTGCCAATTTGTTATGATATGCAATGATTTTTTCAGCTTTTTTCGCAACAAAATAAAAGCCTATTTTTACTAGTCTCTTGCTCTC
>CAMOBD010000030.1 GCA_946578345.1 uncultured Clostridium sp. | reverse complement strand
TCTCTCTCTCTCTCTCTCTCTTACAGTCTCAGCAGTTTCCAGGGTTGTATCTTTAATCATTTTGCTACCTCTTTTCTTTCTTGTTTTTCATTATTTTTTTACTTTTGTATTAACTTTAGTTTAAAAAACACTAATAGTATATTTTTATTTTACATTATTAGTGTCCTTTTTTCAACGATTTTAGCAAAATGTAATATAACTGTAATATTTTCGTAACATTTTTGTAATATTTCTATCACTTTAAAAATGTCACAAAATGGCCTGTCCCTTTTGTGACATTTTTCTTTATGATACATTACTTTTGTTGAAATACTCAATCATATGAACTATAGTATCTTGATTATTTGGTTTAAGTGTATCAAATCCAAATAATGCTCCATTGATTTCTTTTTTACCTTTTACATCAAGGTATTCGCTAAATACATCGTTTAATCCTATGTTGAATAGATTACATATTTTAACTAATACTTCATATGATGGCTTTGACCTGTCTTGCTCAATGTCTCCTATATATCTAGGTGAACATTCAACTGCTTCTGCTAATTTTTCTTGTGTGTATCCATGACTTTTTCTGATTGCTTGAATATTTTTTCCGATTTTTATTACCCTTGGTTTCTTCATACTATTGCCCCTTCTCATATAAAATTACGATTATATGATATCAAAGGTAATAAAGATATAAAACGAAATGCAAGCGTATTTGATGTAATTTTATTTCCTAGTATAACTTGTAACACATTGGCATCAGCACTTTATCTATTAGTTTTATTTTACAAATTTATTTGAGGTTTCTGCTATATATACCTCTTTTATAGATTACTTTTTTCCTCAATTTTACTTATTATTTTTTCTGCATCTATAAATTTCATTTTCCTATTTTTCATTAAAATTTCTCCATTTACTATTGTTGTGTCTACATTTCTTCCATCAGTGTTATATACCAAATTTGATACAATATCATTATTTGGTATAATCTTTATATTATCTAGCTTTGGAGAAATATCAACAATTATTATATCCGCTTCTTTTCCCTCTTCTATGCTACCAACTTTATCATCAATTCCTAATAGTTTTGCCCCATTTATTGTCGCCATTTTTATAACATCTTTTGAACTAATTCTTTCTTCGTTTTCATGAATTCCACCTTGTGCTAAAGCTGCTATCTTCATTGTTTCAAACATGTCTAAGTTGTTTCCTGAACCTTGTCCATCTGTTCCTAGCGCTACATTTATTCCGTTTTTTAAATATTTTGTAGCATCAGCTATTTTGCAGCCAAGCCTAAAATTTGATATAGGATTATGTGCAATTCCGCAGTCCATTGTTTTCAAAATCTCTACATCTTCATCATTTAACTTTACTCCGTGTGCTAATATTGTATGTATACCATCAAAATATTTTTTTAATACTTTCGATGCAGACTCTCCATGTAATTTCTTTATATCTTCTATTTCACTTATGCTCTCCAAAAAGTGAACATGAACTGGCAAATTGTATTTGATAGCAAGTTCTCTTGACTTTTCTAAAACTTTTCCTGAGCATGTATATAGCCCATGTGGAGAAACAGTATATGTAATTAAATTGTTATTTTTATCTCTTGTTTCATATAGATGAACAAATTCATCCATTCTATTTTGTGATGCTTCTTCTCCATCATTATCCATTAGAACTCTTGTAATTACTGCTCTCATTTTTGACTCTGTAAGAGCATCTCTTATCTTCTCTGAAAAGAAGTAATGATCATTAACACATGTTGTTCCAGTTGAAATCATCTCTATTATTGAAAGCATACTTGCATCATATACATCCTCTTCAGTTAATTTTGCTTCAATTGGCCATATTTTTTCATTTAGCCATGTATATAAATCGCATCCCTCAAAAGTACCTCTAAAAATACTCATTGCTATATGTGCATGTGTATTAATTAGTCCTGGCATAACAACTTTATGACTCGCATCTATAACTTTTTCGCTATTTTCTCGCTCTATGTTCTTTGCAATTTTCTCTATTTTATTTCCTTGTACTTTTATGTCCAATTCTTTTACTTTAACATCATTATCTTCAAAAATTATAACTTTTCCATTTTTAATTAACATTACATTCAACTCCTTTTGCTTAAGTGTACACTATTTCAGGCAGCATTTCAAGTTTTTGTAAGAAATTAAATGCCGCTATAGGGATGACACCTATAACGACATTTAATCATAAAACTGATATTAATCTCCAGCTAAAACCAATATACCTAACTTATAACCTAATATACATTGCTGTATAAATAAGCTAATCACCAAATATATCAATCAGTTGCTCGACTATAAATGCACACATAATAACCATATTCATCCAACGTGGGACTAGTAACAACTATTATCAAATACAAGTATAATCTTAACTTCGAATATATTACCTATGGTTCAACCGCACATTTTCTAATTATAACTATAAATACTAAGTACAATAGAAATAATTTTTATGCAGCCATAACACAAATAATATACTCTCATCGCCGACATATAATAATATAAGGTCATTACACTATTATATATCTTTGCTCGAACAATACAAAACATTATATAAACATCTCATATTACTCTTATTTCAACTAATATCAATCTTATGGTATTATTATGGCCAATAATTTTTTTATTATACATTTTTTTAAAATTTTTTTGATTTTTTTCGAATATCACAAAATTCCAGGTGCTTTTAGGCTATTTTTCACAAAATTCCAGCCATTTTCAGTGTATTTTTCACAAAATTCCTTTTGTTCAAACCCTATTGTCTTTTTTCAAATTTTATAGTATTATTAGATTGTACTTAAGAAAAAAAAGAGCTACCCAAAACCTCTTTAGTCTCAAATTTAGAGGTTACTGGAATTTGTCATATATATAGCTTAAATGGAGGTTGCTAATGAAAACTGAAAAATTTGATTTTTATAGTCCAGTTAATTTAAAGTCATATAACTTAGATAAAACTATGAGATATCAGTTAGATATCCTTGGAAGTTTAGATTTTTTCACAAGAAGACATAGCGAAAATGTTGCAAATTTGACATGTAGAATTTGCGAATACTTACATTGCAATAAAAACTTTACTGTTTATTGCACAATTTGTGCATATTTACATGATATAGGCAAATTATTTATTCCATCTAATATTCTAAATAAGCCAGATAAGCTTACAGATGAAGAATTTGAGATAATGAAAACTCACACTACGCAAGGTTATGAAATGTGTATGAAAGATTTAAATCTTAGACCATATGCAATAGTTGCGCTTGACCACCATGAGGCATTAAATGGCTCTGGATATCCAAATGGGATAACAAAAATACCTATGGAAGCTCAAATTGTACGTGTAGCTGATGAGTATGATGCAATTGTTACAAAAAGGCAATACAAAACTCACGTTAATATTTCTGAAACTTTAAAAGACTTGATAAAAGACGCTCAACCAGATCCTAAGTTTGTTGCTCTAGATTATTTGTCTCAAAATTCAAAAGTAGGAAAAATTAACAAACGTGTTTTAAAGGTTTTGTTCAAAGTTGTCATAGATGATATTTTATATGAAATTAGTTGTTTATATGAGTACTTGGATTATCTAAAGGAAAATATAAAAAGGCTTGAGCTTGTATGTAAATATGCAGATAAAATGGAGGAAGCAAAAACAGATAAGAAGAAATCATACTATAAAGAGGGTATGAGAATGCTTTTCCAGCTAGATGAAAATTTTGACAATTATAGGCAGGTTTATGAAGACTATAAAAATGCTTTAGAAATCAGAACAGATAGAGTAAAAAAACTTTATGATGAAATTAAAATTATAAAAAAATTGGAAGTATGATTTTCTCGAACAAAGGGGACGGAGCCTTTGTTCGAGTTTTATTCTAGTCCAAAGCTTACTCCTAAAGCATTATTTATTTGAGATATTACGTTTTCATCATCTATATGACCAATCTTTTCCTTTAACCTGCTTTTGTCTATTGTTCGTATCTGTTCAGCTAATACAACCGAATCAGCCTTTAATCCATTTTCTTCTGAGCCTATTTCTATATGTGTTGGTAATTTATTTTTTCCAGTTTGTGATGTGATTGCTGCTGCAATAACTGTTGGACTGTGTTTATTTCCAACATCATTTTGTATTATCAATACTGGCCTAATCCCTCCTTGCTCTGAGCCAACAACTGGACTTAAATCAGCATAAAACATATCTCCTCTTTTAATTACCATATCCTTCACTCCTATTAGTTCTATATTTAAGGCTTATTTTCTAATATATTTTAAATTTAGTTTGAGATATAGTAACATGATTTATATTAATCTATATAGCCACTGCATTTGGGTCAAAAACTTTAAATGCAAGCATATCATTTTTATCTAAATCATTTATCTTTATCTCATTATATAATATGTAAACTACTGTTTTTTCGTTAATATCTTGGACTAGTAATTTTGTTGGTTTTCCTGTGTTTTTGTCAATATACAATTTTTTGCTTTGTCTATATTCATTATTTTGTATTATTCTTGTTTCAAAAACATATTCATCATTTTCTTCATATGATTTTGATTCAATTTCTGCATCAATATCTGTTTCCGTATTTTCTGTATTCATCTCAGTACTATTTTGATTTTTTCCTTGCTTATAATCTGATATAAATGCTTCTAAAAATAATACATTATCTGCAACATATTCGTAATTTTCATATATCTTACTTAAATTAAATCTAGAATTATTTACGCTCAGATTTTGTCCATCATATGATATTTCTATTCCTTCCAGATTACTTGGCTCTAATACTATTTGTTTTGACATGTTTGGCGCGATATATTTTTGTGAAAGTACATATTTATTTGTGTTTTTATTGCTTTCTACTGTTACTTCTACCGTTGCTTCATATGAACTAATATTTAAAATATATTCTTCAATTTCCTCAATATTTTTGTTACTCATAGTATTGCCAATTTCTGAAATTTTATAATTATTTTTTGAAAAAAATATGAAAAAAATTAAAAGAATAATTATAACTATTGAAATTACAATTATCCTTTTCTTATTTTTTAACTTTTCGATCATCTAACATCACTTTCCTTTACGAAAAATTTACAAAAGGGACACTCTTTTTTGTAAATTTTTTTTTTACATTTTTGGACACTCCTCCACATCCAATTTCTTTAGCATTTAGGTGTGTCCCATTTGTTTCAAAAATGAAACAAATGCTCCGTCCCCCTTGTTTCAATTTTATTTTATAGACCTTTAAAGTATTCGTTTAGACAATCTATTAATTCTACTTTTGTATCAATTTTGTTTATCTTTTCTCTTAATCTGCTTGCATCTTTCATATTTTTTATATAGTATGCTAAATGTTTTCGCATTTCTTTTATAGCTATATTTTCTCCTTTTTCTTCTACCGCCAAATTAATATGTTCTAATATTGTTTCAAGTCTTTCTTCTTTACTAACTTGCCTTTGTTCTTTTCCCTGTAGATAGCCTACTATCTCCTCAAATATCCATGGATTTCCTATTGCTGCTCTTCCTATCATTATTCCATCTACGTTTGTTTGTTCAAACATTTTTAAAGCATCTTCTTTGCTCTTTATATCTCCATTTCCTATTACAGGGATATTTACTGCCTCTTTTACTTTTTTAATAATTTCCCAATCTGCATTTCCAGAGTAGTATTCTTCTCTTGTTCTTCCATGTATTGTTATTGCAGATATTCCTGATTTTTCTAATATTTTTGTAGTTTCTACTGCAACTATGTGATTGGCATCCCATCCTTTTCTGATTTTTGCTGTTACTGGAACTTTTGATGCTTTTACAACCTCTGTTGCAATTTCTTCTACTAATTCTAAATTTAGTAATAACTTACTTCCATCCCCATTTTTTACTATTTTAGGCGCAGGACATCCCATGTTTATATCTACAATATCAATAAAATCGCTAACATAGCTTGCTGCATATTTTAGTGCTTCTACATCACTTCCAAATATTTGAGCTGCTACTGGTCTTTGCTCTCCTTTTAGGTTTAGTAAAAGCTTAGTTTTTGAATCATTGTAATATAAACCTTTGCTACTTATCATCTCTGTACAGCAAAGTCCTGCTCCGTATTTTTCGCATATCAATCTAAATGGCAGGTCTGTTATCCCTGCCATTGGAGCTAAAAGTATATTGTTTCGTAATTCTATATTTCCTATTTTTAGTTTCTTTAAAAACATATTTTCTCCATTTACTATTTATTTTTTCGAAATGTGTTGCCAAAAAATAATTCTGCTTATTCCTCGGCTACCTTACGTTCGCTAAGAAATTATATAAATACATCTATGGCCTCCGCCCAAAAGGATTCGGTTTCCTCCATAGCTGTATTTTAATAATTTCTAACGCTCCTCCAGTCGCATTCGTCATTTCGCATAATTATTTTTTGGCAACACATTTCGAAATATCATAATTATGTGAATGTTTAAATACAACTAATCAATAAAAATTGCCTTTTGCCTTCTTCCTGAAATATTTAACAATATTCCTATCATTATGAAGTTACTTAAAAGTGAACTTCCTCCATAGCTTACAAATGGAAGTGGTATACCTGTTATTGGTAGTAATCCCATTGTCATGCCAATGTTTTCTACCATATGGAAGAAAAATACACCGTGCTATTCCCATTGCTATATATGAGCCCAAGTCATCTTTCGCAGTTTTGGCTACATATATAGCTTTCGTTATCAGAACTACATACAGTATTATTACTCCTGCTGCTACAATAAAGCCCATCTCTTCTCCAATAAGTGAGAAGATAAAGTCAGTTGTTTTTGGATATAAGAAACCTAATTGTGTTTGGTTTCCTTTAAATAATCCCATCCCAAATAACTCTCCTGCTCCTATTGCAAGCTTAGATTGAATTATATTATATCCAGCACCTCTTGGGTCTAAATCTGGATTTAAGAATACATCTATTCTTGTTTTTGCATGTTCTGGCAAAACAAAGAAATATAGTAATGGAACTGCAATAATTACTAATAAAATCGATGCTATAATATATCTCTTTTTTATCCCTGCAACAAACAGCATAAATATTAATGCCATAGCAAATGCAAGTGCTGTACCATAGTCTGGTTGTTTTATAATCAAAAGCATTGGAACTGCAAAAACTAGTAATACTAATAATAGCTTAGGTACTCTGCTTATTTCATCCCTGCCTCTTTTTTGTATTTTTGTCATTACTAAAGCTAGCATAAGTATACATATGATTTTTGCAAACTCTGCTGGCTGTAATGAAAACGATCCTATATTGAACCAGCTAGTTGCACCATTTATTGGCTCTGTAAATAAAACTCCTATTAACAAAGCAATTATTATTCCATACAAAATAGGTGATATCTTTGCTATCAGGTCATAATCAATAAAAATTATAATAATCATTACAGGAATACTTATAGCAGCCCACATGATTTGTCTTTTTAATTCATCATACTCAGAATTTTTTGTTGCTGATGTTAAAGCCACAAGTCCTATTATCAATAGAATAATAGTACAAATTAATATCCCCCATTCAACATTCTTAAGAATTTTTCTCTTCATTATCAACCTCGTCCATATTATCATTTTCTGACTTTACTTGGTCTGTTTTAACATCATTTTCTTCTGCATCATGAGTATCTTTTTCTATATTACTATCACTACTACTTGTGTCTACCTCGTTTTCTTTAGGTTTATTTTCAACATTGTTTACTTCTTCCTTTGTATAATCACTCTTTAACTCTGTTTCTAGACTATTATTGTTTGTATCATCTAATTCTTTTGGTTCGTTATTTTCACTATCTACTGTTGGAGCAAGTATTTCTGTAGTATCTTCATACTTTACTTCTTTAGTAATCTTTTCTTTTTTCAACGATCCCTCTAATTTTCTAGCTTCATTTTTTATAGTAATAATAGGAATATTTGCATATAAAGCAGGGGCTCCTACTGAGCCGTCCTCGCTTTCTTTATTCGTTAGTCTTACATCTATTGCTTTTTCATCTATATCTATATATTTTTTTATTACTTCTAATATTTCCTGTTTCATCATCTCTAAAAAGTCTGCTGAGATATTTGCTCTATCTTGTGCTAAAACAAGATGTAATCTTTCTTTGGCAGTACTTTTTGATTCTAATTTTTCGCTTTTTTTGAATTTCTTAAAAAAATGTGTTATGCTTTCAAACATGTTTTACCTCCAATAGTATTAATGTTTACCTTTTGCGAAAAAACCTTTCATTTTACTAAAAAGACCTTCTTTTCTTCCAGGAACTGTTACATCTATATTTTCTCCTAAAATTCTTCTGGCTATTTCAGTATATGCTTTACCTGATGGAGCTTTTTCCTTAATAACAACTGGCTCTCCTTTATTTGTCTGTGTTATTATGTACTCATCGTCTGGAACAACACCAATTAAATCAATTGATAGCAAGTCCACAATATCTTCAACATCCATCATTTCTCCCTTTTTTATCATATTAGGTCTTATTCTATTTATTACTAATTCCGGATTTTTTATTTCAGATGCTTCTAATAATCCAATTATTCTATCAGCATCTCTTATAGCTGATATTTCTGCTGTTGTTACTACAATTGCTCTATCTGCTCCAGCAATAGCATTTTTAAATCCCTGTTCTATTCCTGCTGGACAATCTATTAATATATAATCAAATTCGTCTTTTAGTTTTCCTATTAGTTCTTTCATTTGTTCTTCATTTACTGCACTTTTATCTCTTGTTTGGGCTGCTGGTAGTAAGAATAATTCGTTAAAACGCTTGTCTTTTATAAGGGCTTGTCTTAGTTTACATTTTTCTTCTACAACATCAACTATGTCATATACTATCCTGTTTTCTAGTCCCATTACAACATCTAGGTTTCTTAAACCAATGTCTGTATCTACTAATGCAACTTTTTTGTTTCTTAAAGCTAAAGCTGCACCAAGATTAGCTGTTGTGGTTGTCTTTCCTACTCCACCTTTTCCGGATGTTATAACTATAACCTCTCCCATATGTTCTCCTCCTTGTAAATTTAAGGCCAATTTTTGTTGGCAATATTTTGCTTACAATAAAAATGCATAATTTTAGACATTAATATTATATACGGAAATAAGCGAAACGTCAATGTTTTACGTAAAATTTTCACAAAAAATAGTGCCATTTTTTTCAAATTAGCACTATTTATATTATATCAAATTTAACTTTTATTTTCCAACTTTAATATAATCCACATTCATTGTTGCATTTCCATCTGCACGCCAATCCCATCTCCAACCAGTTATTGTACTTCTATTTTTTACAGCTTCATTTGTCCAAAGGTCAACTGTTAATACATGCCAATTTCCATCTCCAGTAATTGGAACTGATATAAGATATTGCCCATCTACTGGATTTTCTATCATAAAAAATTCCATATTACCATCTAAACTAGTTCTATATCTAACTTCTATATATCTATATGTTAATGGACTAAAAGAAGTAACATTGTACATATTAACCTGAGGATCATTTCCTGTAGCAGTAAGAGTTATTACACTATTACTTACTGTATATGTTGTTGTATTCGTTGAATAGGTTGGTAAGGTGTCAAAATCTTGAACAAAAATATACTTGCTCGCCAATTCATCTGTTACACTATCATATATATCTGCTGCTCTACTATTGTCTGCCTCGTATGATTCCTTTATTCCCACTGTAGTTTCTATTTGTGATTTCATTACTGAGTTTGATGTTATAAATACTGCCATAAGTATAAATAGCATACTTAAAAGTACAATTGATACATACACTGCCATCGAGCCTTTTTCTTGTTTAATCTTTCTCATTTTGCCCTCCTTTGTTAAAATCTCATTTACTATACTTATATAATAATTCAAGTTTTTTTAATTGTCAATTAGTTTTTATTTTTTCTTTTTTTAGCAAAATTATTCAAAATTTCACAAAACCATTGATAAGTTGTTCAAAAAATTATATAATATTATAGTAATTTATTGACTTTTAGAAAGGAATTGATATAAATCATGAGCTTAAGTGATAGAACAAAAGATATTTTAGAGTGGATAGTATGCATACTAATTGCATTCGTATTAGCATTATTGATAAGATATTTTATAGGAACTCCAACAATTGTAAAGCAATCTTCTATGTATCCAACACTAGTGCAAAATCAAAGACTTATATTAAATAGATGGAGCAGAACAACAAAGCAAATGCCGGAACGTGGTGATATAATTACTTTCGAAGCACCTTCTGAAACATATGTATCAGCAGATGAGTTTGATAATAATGTAATTGCTAGATATAATAATGAGCCTACAAATTGGTTTAGTAAATTTGTTTATTATGTTTTAGAAATTAATAAAGAAAGCTATATCAAAAGGGTTATTGGTTTACCTGGTGACCATGTACAAATTAAAGATGGTAAGGTTTACATTAATAATGAAGAGTTAGACGAGCCATATTTGCAAGATAATGTAACAACAAATATGGGAAATGGCATATTCTCAGATTTAGTTGTTCCAGAAAATTGTGTATTTGCCATGGGTGATAATAGAGACCATTCTACAGACTGTAGGTCATTTGGTTGCATTCCTTTAGAGAAAATTGAAGGAACAGTTTGGATTAGATTTTGGCCATTAAATTTATTTGGTAAGGTAGAATAAACCTTCTGCCTATAAAATGGCTAAAATAAATTCAAAGTCCGCGCAGGGATGTTCTATTTTAAATAAGCGAGCGGAGCAGGGAGCTCCGTCGGGACGTAGTGAGTTTATTTAAAATAGAACTCCCGTTGCAGGACATGCTGAATTATAAAGCTATTTTATAGGCAGAAGGTTTAAGGGAGTGATATTTTGAACTTTAATCATATTATTGGAAACGATGATATAAAAGAATTGTTAAATAAATCACTAGAAACAAAAAATTTAGTGCATAGTTATATGTTCATTGGCCCTGATGGCATTGGTAAAAGTCTTTTTGCTAAAGAACTTGCTAAAATGATTTTATGCGAGTCTGATAAAAAGGCTTGTGGCAACTGCTCTTCTTGTATAAAGTTTGATAGTGGCAATCATCCTGATTTTGTTTTTGTTGATAGTGAAGATGGTAAGAATATTAAAATTGGGCAAATAAGATTGATGCAAGAAAATATTGCTGAAAAGCCTATTGTTTCTTCCAATAAAGTGTTTGTTATAAATAATAGTGATTTAATGACGACTGAAGCTCAGAATTGTTTACTTAAAACATTGGAAGAGCCACCGGAATATGCTACTATTATTCTTATTGTTTCAAATGAGAGTAAGCTTTTAAATACAATCAAATCAAGATGCACTAAAATATCTTTTAAAAAGCTAACTGATGATGATTTAAAAAATTATGCTGAATCTCATAATTTGAATATAAACTTAAATTTATTACCTGTTTATGATGGTAGTGTTGCTAAACTGATTGCTTTAAGCAATGAAAGTGATTTATATAATTCTTTAGATGATATATTAAACAGTCTTGAAAACAAAAATATAATTGATATTTGGAATAATTCCGAAATATTATATAAATCTAAGGATAATATTTCAAATATACTAGATTACTTTAATATTGTATTTTTAAATAAATTGCGTAAAACAGATGATACTAAATATATTAATGCAGTTAAATTTGTTGAAACAACTAAAAAAAGATTGTCTGCTAATGCAAATTATGATATGTGCATTGATAATCTTTTACTACAATTATGGAGGTATTTACATGAAGGTTATAATAGGCGTAAGATTTAAAAAGCCGGGCAAAGTATATTTCTTTGACCCAGGAAACTTACATATATATGTTAAGAATAAAGTTATTGTTGAAACTGCTTTAGGAGAAGAGCTAGGTGAGGTTGTTGTTAAGAAAAAAATGCATCCTGAAACAAAACTTAGTACTCCTTTGAAGAAGGTAATTCGTATAGCCAATTACAAAGATATTAAGCATTATGAAGAAAATAAAAAGCAAGAACAAGAGGCTTTTAAAATCTGTGAGCAAAAAATTAAAAAATTAAAATTAAACATGCATTTAACTGATGTTGAATATAGTTTTGATAATAGCAAATTGTTATTTTACTTTACTGCAGATGGTAGAATTGATTTTAGGGAGCTTGTAAAGGAACTTGCGGCAATCTTTAAAACAAGGATTGAATTAAGGCAAATCGGTGTTAGAGATGAAGTAAGACGTATTGGTGGTAATGGAGTTTGTGGTAGAGAACTTTGTTGTTGTTCTTTCCTTAATAACTTTGAAACCGTATCTATTAAAATGGCTAAAGAGCAAAATATGTCTTTAAATCCTTCTAAAATTTCTGGTAACTGTGGAAGACTTATGTGTTGTTTGAAATATGAACAAGATGTATATGAAGAAAAATTAAAACACTTACCTAAAATAGGCGCAATAGTTAAAACAGAAGATGGAGAAGGTACTGTTGATTCAATAGAGACTTTAAAGGAAATTGTTAAAGTAAAATTGAAAGATGACAATGATGAAACATATTTTAAAAAATACAATGCAGCAGATTTAAAAATTATCAAAAATGCTTCTTCTGAAGTAATGGATGAGGAAGAAAAAGAAAATATGGAAGAACTTCAAAAGTTAGAAGAATTGGAAAAACAAGATAAAGAAACTGAAAATAATGAAGATATATTTTAAGGAGGTGAATTAGTTATGACATATAAAATAAGTGAGAAATGTATTAGTTGTGGTGCATGTGCAGGAGCTTGCCCTATGCAATGTATATCTCAAGGAGATGACAGATACGTAATAGATGAGTCTGTATGTATCGGTTGTGGATCTTGTGCCGCTACATGTCCTGTAGGAGCACCAGAAGAAAACGAATAAGATTATACATATTTGCATATAATAGAATGTATATTTTTATACATTCTATTTTGTTTTACTTAATTTTCTTAATTTTTTCTTAATTTTGTATTGCAATAAATTCATATTTATTGTATAATTTAGTTATATTATGTCGAAATAAGGAGGATGTATTATGGAAGAAAAGAAATCTAATGGATTAGCAATAGCTTCTTTAGTTCTTGGTATTGTAGCAATTGTATTTAGCTTCTTTTTACAATGGTTAGGATTAATCATTGGTATAGTTGGTATAGTACTAGGTGTTATGGCTAAAAAGAAGAATCCATGTGGAATGGCAACAGCTGGTTTAGTACTTTCTATAATTGGTACAATTCTTTGCGCTTTGATATTCATCGCTTGCATTGCTTGTATCGGTGCACTTGGAACAGCTGGAAGCATAGGTTCTTCATTATATTAATATTTTTTAGATAAATAAGAAATATAATTTGTTATTTGTTTAAATATTTAAAATTGTAAAATTGTAAAAATGGTAAACAAATTATTTGTTTACCTATTTTTTATTATACTATTGTGTAGAACATACATACTTTAAATTTGCTTATTCTAAAGATTATTTTTAGGAGGATATATGTTACCATACATTAATATATTTGGATATAACATCGCAACATATGGTCTTATTATATTTATAGGCATATTTATCGGTGCAATTATCTCAATTTTTTATTTTACAAAATTCTTCAACATAAAAAAAGAAGATGTTTTTTACTGTATACTATATGCAGTAATTGGAGTTGGAATTGGAGCTAAGCTTTTATACATTATAACTAATATTCCATTTTTGATAGAGAATTATCAAACTTTAGATTTATATAATACATTTTTGCAGATGTTAAAAGGTGGATTTGTATTTTATGGTGGATTAATTGGAGGAATTTTAGGAGTATTTATTTATTCTAAACAATTTAAAATTTCATTTAAGGAATTGCTCTTAATTTTACTTCCTGTAGTACCTCTAATCCATAGCATTGGTAGAATAGGTTGCTTATGTGCAGGTTGCTGTTACGGAATGGAATATCATGGCTTTGGAGCTATAACATTCCATGATTCTTTGCTTGCACCAAATGATGTACCATTATTCCCTATGCAAGTTGTAGAAGCAATATGTAACTTTATAATTTTCATAGTATTACTTGTAACATACAAAAAATTCTTAGGAACATATAAAACTGTTGGACTTTATTTAGTTTTATACAGCATTGTTAGATTCACTTTAGAATTCTTTAGAGGAGACCTAATACGTGGAATTTACTTTAGTTTATCAACTTCACAATGGATTAGCATTGTACTGTTTATAATAGGAATTGCAATTTTTGTACGTGAGTCCAAAAACTTGACCAAAAGTGACAGGTCTATTAATTAAAGATTTAATAAAAAGAAGTTATATTTTATATTTTAAAATCTGCCCAAAGTATGCTTAGAAATTTTTATTGGAGTGCTTAAGGTGGGGACCAACAAGTTTACAAACTGTTAACGACACTTTAGTGGAGTTTTACAGTTTGTACGATGTTGGGGGCCGGAAATAAAAATTTCTAAGCATACTTTGGGCGAGTTTTAATTCAAAGTTTATTCCTTATTGCTCATTTCTTCTAGTTTTAATAAAGCTTCCCATCTTCTATCAACTTCATCTTGGAATTCTTTTATCATCCATTCATTTCCTGGTTTAAACATATGTTTAAAACGTTTTTGTGGTTTCAAGAACTCTTCTATAGGAAGTTTCTTAGCTGGCTTATATGTTATTTTGTATTTACCATTTTCTATCTCATATAATGGCCAGTAGCATGTTTCTACAGCTAATTTATTGATGTTCATTAAATCTTCTGTTGGGTATCCCCATCCCCTTGGGCATGGAGCAAGTACATTTAGGAATGTTGGTCCTTCTGTATAAATTGCTTTTTCTGCTTTTTCATATAAATCTTTAAAATTCATATATGCTGCTGTTTGTGCAACATATGGTAAGTGATGTGCTTCCATAATCTCAGTTAAGTCTTTTCTTGATTGCATTTTTCCAGGAATTACACTTCCTGCTGGACTTGTTGTTGTGTCAGCAAATCTTGGTGTTGCAGAAGAACGTTGAATACCAGTATTCATGTATGCACCATTATCATAACATACATATGTCATGTCATGTCCTCTTTCCATAGCTCCAGATAAGCTTTGAAGACCTATATCATATGTTCCTCCATCTCCACCAAAAGCTATGAATTTTGTATGAACATCTTCTGGTAATTTTCCTTGTTTTTTCATTGATTTATATGCTGCCTCTACTCCAGAGCAAGTTGCAGCTGCACATTCAAAAGCTGTATGAATATATGATTCTGTCCAAGCTGTATATGGGTATATAAAACTTGAAACTTCCATACATCCTGTAGCATTTGCTATTACTGCGTGGTCTTCCGGTTTTAAAGCTCTTAAAATCATTCTTGTTACTGGTGGAGCTCCACATCCAGCACACATTCTATGTCCTGAAGTAAATCTTGATGGCTTTTCTGCCACTATTTCTTTCATATTATATGCCATAAAACATTTCTCCTCTCTTTTATTAATTTACATTAATCTCTTTAATCAATTTTCTTTACTTTCTTAATCCAAGATATCTATATGGATTCTCTATTTTTTCTTTTTTGCTATCTTCTATTAAATCATTATATACTGATTCAATCTCTTTTGTAGTTGTATCTCTTCCACCTATACCATACACATAACTTGAAGTAGGAACTTGGACACCATTTACTTGCATTGCAGAAGTTATATCTGTAAATAAAGCTCCTCCTACACCATTTAGTGAATCAGCTTTGTCTAAAACTGCAACAGCTTTTACATGAGAAAGTGCTTTTGCAATTTCTTCTGCTGGGAATGGTCTAAATACACGAATTTTTAAAAGTCCTGCTTTTATTCCTCTTTCTCTTAGGCTATCAACAACCTCTTTTGTAGTTCCTGCTGTTGAGTTCATACAAACTATTGCAATTTCAGCATCATCTAATCTGTATTCTTCGAATAATCCATATTTTCTTCCTGTCATTTTTTCAAAATCTTTTGCAACATCAAGTATAACTTGTTTTGCATTTCTCATAGCCTCTGCTTGTTGATATTTGTGCTCAAACAAGAATGCTTGTAAGTCCATTGGTCCCATTGCAACTGGTTCTTTCTCGTTTAACAAATAATGTTTTGGTGTATACTTACCAACAAACTCTTTTACTTTCTCATCTTCTAAAAGTTCTATGTTCTCAATAGAATGTGATGTTATAAATCCATCTTGGCATACCATTAATGGAAGTAAAACATTTTCATTTTCTGCAATTCTATGTGCCATAAGTAAATTATCATATGCTTCTTGATTAGTTTCTGAGAAAAGCATAATCCAACCTGCATCACGAACTCCCATTGCATCAGAATGGTCATTATGGATATTTAGTGGTCCTGATACTGCTCTGTTTACTAGAGACATTACTATTGGAAGTCTCATACCAGATGCTATATATACCATCTCCCACATTAAAGATAATCCATTTGCAGATGTAGCAGTCATAGCTCTTGCACCTGCAGCCTCTGCTCCAATACAAGCACTCATTGCACTATGCTCACTCTCAACCGCAACAAACTCTGTATCTACCATACCATTATCCACAAAAGTAGAAAAATATTGTGGAATTTCTGTTGATGGTGTTATAGGAAATGCTGCCACTACATCAGGATTAATTTGTTTCATAGCTGTAGCTGCTGCTTCATTTCCACTTAAACGCTCTCTTATACTCATTGTATCCTCTCCTTTTCTCTCTCCTGTGCAATTGGGGACAGACCCCAATTGCACAATTAATTTACATAAATTTATTCGCCTTCTGTTTTCATTATAATCGCCCCAAAAGGACAAACCTTTGCACAAACTCCGCATCCCTTACAATAATCAAAATTGAAGTCCGTTCTCTTTTGGTCTTTTCCTACTGGTATAGCATCTTCTGGGCAAACTGGAAAACAAAGTCCACATTGAATACATTTTTCTGGGATGTATTCAGGTCTAACACTTCTCCAATCCCCAGTTTTAAATTCTCTTGCATTACCAGCCTCATAAATTTCTCCACCAATTGTCATTTTACATGCTGGTGTGTTCTTATCTATATTAGTCATTATTCTCTCTCCTTTCTTTGTCGTTTTAGGGACAGGCCTTTTGGCGACATTTGCCATTTCGTTGAAAATAGGGACATATTCCATTTATGAGAATTTAGAGCCTATCTCCATTTTTCTCATCTTCCTCACTTACTTTTTTGTCACAAAATGGCCTGTCCCATTTATGACACTTCTTTTACTTCATTTAATGCCATTTGCAAAGCTTTCATATTTCCTTCAATTACTTCTGGTTTTTTAGCAAATTTATGCTTGAAAGAACCTTCCATATCTTTTATGAAATCTTCTTCATTCATTATTTTGCTTACTTTAATTATTGCAGCAAGCATTGGTGTATTTGGAAAATATTTTCCTAATGTTTCCATAGATACTTTTCTAGCATCTATCGTATACACTTTTCCTTTATATCCTTTTAATAATTTTTTCAATTCTTCTCCATCTTTAGTTGTGTTAATTACTATTGCTCCGTCTTCTTTAAGTCCTGCTGTAACATCTACACTCTCAAGCAATGTATCATCAACAACTACTACATAGTCTGGCTCATATATATTGCTGTGGATTCTTATAGGTGTATCACTTATTCTGTTGTATGCTGTAATTGGTGCTCCCATTCTCTCTGGTCCATATTCTGGAAAACCTTGAATATATTTACCAGTATTAAATGCAGCATCAGCTAATAACAAAGAAGCTGTTTTTGCACCTTGTCCACCTCTTCCATGCCATCTGATTTCTACCATGTTATTCATCATCAAAAACCTCCTTTTCTTTTGATACCTTAAAGTATATATCTTTAGCACCTAATCTGTCAATAACTTTGACCTCTTATTTCTTTGTTGGTATTCTTATTACAACTTCTGTGCCTTTTCCTACTTTACTCTTTATATCTATACTTCCTTTGTTTTGGTCCAATATTTCTTTTGCAATAGATAATCCAAGTCCTGTGCCTCCCATTTCTCTACTTCGTGCTTTATCTACTCTATAAAATCTTTCAAATATTCTTGACAAATCCTCTTCTGGTATACCTATTCCGTTGTCAATTACTTTTATGTATGCATCATTGTATACAAATCCTACATATACTTTTATGTTGCCATTCTCCGGTGTATATTTTATTGCATTTGATAATATGTTTAGTACGACTCTTTCTATTCCATATTTATCTGCCACAACTGGTGGAACACTTGCTGTAACAAAACATTCTACATGATGATGTTTTTTCTCTATTTCAAATCTTAGTTTTTCTTGGCACTTTTTAACAAGTTCTCCTAAATCAAAACTTGTAACTTCTGCCGTAATTTTTTTATTGTCATATCTAGATAAAGTCAAAAGATCAGTTACTAGTCTTGCCATTCTTTTTGCTTCTGATGAAATTACATTTAAGAATTTTATTTTTGTATCTTCGTCATATTCTGTTTCTAGTAAAGTCTCTGAATACCCCATAATTGAGGTTATTGGTGTTTTTAGTTCATGTGATACATCTGCCACAAATTCTTTTCTCATATTATCTAGTTTTACATGTTCTGTAATATCTTGTATTAGTGTTACTACTCCTGCTGGTCTATCATTTTCATCTTGGAATGGTGCAAAAAGAATATTCACACATTTTTCTCCAACAATTTTTCTTTGTTCTGAAGATGTCCAATTCTCCAAGTAGATTATTTTCTCCATGTTTATATCTATATCAAGTTTTTTAAATATTTTTTCAAATGTATCGTCTTTATCTGATAGTCCTAACAATTCTTTTGCTGCTGGATTTATATGTATTATTTTTCCATCCATGTCAAATGCAATTATTCCATCTGTCATGTGTAACAAAATAGTTTCTATTTGCTTTTTTTGCCTATTTACTTCATTTAACTTTTCCTTAAGTTCATTTGTCATCATGCTAAATGCACTTTCTAAATCGCCAACTTCACTAAGGTTTTGATTATTATCTTCCTTTTTTGTTTTTTCTCCATTTGCTATCTCTTCTGCACTTTTGATAAGTCTTTTCATTGGCGATACTACTGCTTTTAAAACAAAATATCCTATTAAAATTGATATTATCGTATACACTACAACTGAAATTATCACAATTAATTTTATTTGCGATATTTGTTCTTTAACGCTATTTAACAATTCTATATTTTCTTGAACTGAACCTAGATTTTCTATTTCGTTTAGCATAAGAATATAACTTATCCCCAAACCTAGGATTAGTACTATTCCTAGGACGAAAAATATAACAACAATTTTAAGATTTATATTCTTTTTCATTATTCTCAATTCCTTTCAACCTTGGTTGAGAAAAAATAGTTAGCAACCATATTAATTGCTAACTATTTTTTCTACCGACTTATTTTTCCTTTGATGATAAGTAATATCCTATACCTCTTTTAGTAATTAATATCTTAGGACTTGATGTATCTATTTCTATTTTTTCTCTTATTCTTCTTATTGTAACATCTACAGTTCTTATATCTCCATAATATTCATATCCCCATACTTTTTCAAGTAGTGTTTCTCTTGTAATTACTTGTCCTGGTTGTAATGCAAGATATTTTAATACTTCGAATTCTCTTAATGTTAAGTCAATTGGTTTATTTCTAACTTTAACTTCAAATTTATCTAAATTAATATATATTTCTCCAATTGTAATTATTTTATCATGCTCTTCTTCTCTTTTTCTTTCAACAGGAGCTTGCTCTTTATATGTATCACTGATTTCTGCTTTTCTTAAATTAGCTTTTATTCTTGCTACAACCTCTCTTACACTAAAAGGTTTTGTGATATAGTCATCTGCCCCAATTTCCAAACCAACAATTTTATCTACTTCTTCTCCTTTAGCAGATATCATTATAATTGGGATATTCATCATGCTCTTAATTCTTTTACACACTGTTAATCCATCAATTTTTGGAAGCATTACATCTAAAAGCATTATATCTGGTTTGTATTTTAGTGCCATATCTATAGCCATTTCTCCATCATATGCCTCAATTAAATTAAATGGCTCATGTATCATGTTATACATTAACACATCAATAATTGGCTTTTCATCATCTACTATTAATACTGTTTTTTTTGTTTCTTCAAAATTATTTTCTTCCACAAAAAATTCACCTTTCTTCTTTTCTTTTACATATTTATATCACATAAAAGGCAAATATACAAGTATTATACGAACTTTTTTGTGAAAATTTTATGAGCACATCGTGTTCATAAAATTTTACTCGACGCACAAGGCGAGGCGGAACGAGCTAATACCGTTGCTGTCGTCGCTCCCACCATTGTAATAATAATTGAACACGCCTGCGTAAGAGATATCGGCACCATAATTACCACCACGACCAAAAAATGGTTCCGAATTCACAAAAAAGCTAGCGAAATCTGAATGCCATCCTCTTGTTTCATATGTTGCATCTCCATATTTATATGCACTACTTTCATTTGTTCCTGTGTATGCTGTTGCATATTTTGTACTTAGTCCTCCGTTAGATGCAAATGATCCTCCATTATCTGTTAAGTTACTGCTTGTACTTCCGTTATAATATGCTGCTACATATTCATATGCACCTCCGCTCGTGTCGTATATTCCATATACATTTCCTGTTGTACTTTGATCTTGGCTATTTTCAATATAGGCGTTTCCTTCTCCTCCCCCTGTTATAATCCCTTTATCATTGAAACCTATTTCAGTTCCGTTTCTTCCATATTTACTTTCTGTTAGGTATGCTACTGCTCCCCATTCACTATTTTTTAACATATGACTTTGTAAGTCTTCTGAGTATGCTAGTGAATATGTGTACATATTTCCTATCATTTCATCTCTATAACTTGTTACTCCTGGTTGCACTTTTAGTGTTGTCGCTGTTCCTTGTGTTGCTCCTTCTGAGTCACTTCTTGCAGTTTCATATTTTCCTATCCATATTCCTGCTATATCTGTCTCCCATTCTCCATTTGCATAGTTATTTCCTGTTCCATTCATAAATGCTGGATGTGTCATAAAGTAGTCTTCACTTACCATTATTTTTGTTGTACTT
>CAMOBD010000029.1 GCA_946578345.1 uncultured Clostridium sp. | reverse complement strand
AATAATATAATACAACATATTTGTGAACAAAATGTGAAAAATATGTTTAAGTTGTAAGGAAGAAATTTAATATAAGAATATTAGTCTTTAAATTTATATTAAGATAATTAATGAAATTATCGGCAAAATTGAATAAAAAATGCAAAAATGCATAAAATGTTATTGAAAATTATTAAAAAACATTATATAATATATTAGAGGTGAGAAAGATGTTAGTTCAATTCAGCGTAAAAAACTTTATGTCATTTAAAGATAAAGTGAGTTTTAGTATGGAAGCTGGAATGGGAAATGAAAATGAACAAAATATATATAAAATAGATAATATGAATGAAAGAATATTAAAGTCAGCAGCAATATATGGAGCAAATGCATCTGGAAAAACTAATTTGATAAATGCCTTTACTGCAGCGATAAGAATGGTAAGAAATTCTAGTCATAGGCAGGTAGGAGAAAAATTAATAGAAATGGTTCCTTTTGCTTTTGATGAGGAAACTGTATCAAAACCATGCGAATTTGAATTTATATTTTTTGTAAATGGACTTAAATATGTATATGGTTTTTCAGCAGATAAAGATAAAATATATGAAGAGTACTTGTATCAGTATTTAACTGCAAAACCTACCAGAATATTCGAAAGAGAGAATGTGGATGAATATAAATTTTTACAGAGTGACGAGGGAAAGTTAAATGCAATTAAAGCACAAAATACAGAAAATAAATTGTTTTTATCAACAGCTACAATGTGGAACTACTCAAAAACTAAAGATGTATTTTTATGGTTTGCTGATAACATTGACACATATTTAGGCGGAGTTAATTTGGATGAAAAATCTATAGAAGCATATGAAAATGATAAAGATGGAAGATTAAAACAATTTGCCTTGAAATTATTAAAAATATCTGATATATTTATAAAAACTTATGACTTGGAAACAAGAGAAATAAACTTGGATGCAGATGTTATGTTAGTATTAAATGGAAAAACATATCCAGCAATGTCCCCAAAAAAGAAAGATATAAAAATTACAATGACTCATGAAGTGAAAAACGATATGGGAGAATTAAAAGAATATCAATTAAATTACAAAAGTGAATCATTGGGTACACAAATAATTTTTTCGTTAGCCCCAATATTAATGCAGGCTTTTGAAAAGGGGAACGTTGTTGTGATGGATGAAATAGAACGAAGCCTACATCCTAGTTTGGTTGAGATGATTATTAGATTTTTTAATGATACAGAGATAAATAAAGGAAATGCACAATTAATATTTAGTACGCATGATACAAATCTATTATCTTTAGATTTATTTAGAAGAGACCAGATTTGGTTTGCCGAAAAAGATAATAAGAAAGGAGCTACTGATATATATCCTCTTGATGATTTTTCTGTAAGGAAAACAGAAAATATACAAAAAGGATATTTAAATGGTAGATATGGGGCTATACCTTTTGTGGCTATGGGTGATAGCTTATGGGAAGATTAGAAGTAAGAAAAAGAAATAAATAAAATCAGGAGGATAACATGAAAACAAGAAAAGGTTTATTAGCAGCATATATAAAAATAATCATACTAATATTAATAATTGCAGCAGCTATTTATGGAATCTATAAAGTTGCGAGCAACAGCTATAACAAAGAAGAGTTTGAAACAGTAAAAACTAATTTATTATTAATACAAGGACAAACTGAGATAATAGCACAGAAAGTAGAAATAAAAGAAAAAGATGCTAAATACATTGGTACTCCAATAAAAGAAAAAGCAGAAGATACAAAAATACAAAACTTGGTAAACAATAATGTTATTGACATAGAGTCAAAAGATAGTAATTTTTATTGCTTAGACAATGAAAATTTAAAGGAATTAGGACTAGAAGAAATACAAACCGAAGATTACTATATAGTTGATTATAAGAAAAATGATGTAATATATGTAGATGGAATACAAGACGAGAGTGGAAAGGTATTATATAAGTTGTCGGAAATGGAGTAGGTTGTTTGAAAAATAATTACAATTTTGGCGTTGTCAAACTTCGTTTGAAATTTAATCAACGTACAATTAGTACGCCTCATAAATTTCAAACTTGTTTTCCTAGCCAAAATTTAATTCTTTTCCAAACAGTGTAAGATTAAAAAGAAGGAATGTGGTTAATAATGAAAGAAAAAGAAATAGAGAGATTAACTGAGCTAAAGAAGATTGAAGAAGAATTTTATGAAAGAGGAGTAACAAGTATAGCAGGAATAGATGAAGCAGGGCGTGGGCCTTTAGCAGGACCTGTGGTTGTGGCTTGTGTTGTGATGCCAAGAGATTCTATGATTGAAGGTGTGAATGACTCCAAAAAGGTTTCAGAGAAAAAAAGAGAGAAGCTATATGAGCAAATTACAGAAGAAGCATTGGGCTTTGGAGTTGGTATAATCTCACAAGAGGAAATAGATAGAATAAATATATTAAATGCTACGAAAGAGGGACTAACTGCAGCTATAAAAGAAATGGAAAAAGATTTACAAGAAAAGCAAAGAGGATTTGAAAAGCCGGAAATAATTTTAGTAGATGCATTAACTAAAATAGACACTGACCACATTCCATACAAGTCAATTATAAAAGGAGATGCTAAGAGCTATTCTATTGCAGCTGCATCAATAGTAGCAAAAGTTACAAGGGATAGAATTATGAGAGCATGGGATGAAGTATATCCGATGTATGGATTTGAAAAACATAAAGGTTATGGTACAGCTGCACATATTGCAGCGATAAAGGAATATGGACTTTGTCCATTGCATAGGAGAAGTTTTGTGAAAAATATTGTATAGGGGGAATAAAATTGAATATACAGGAGATAATTGCTAAAAAGAGAGATAAACAAAAATTAAGTAAAGAAGAGATAGACTTTTTCATAAAAGAATACACTAATGGAAACATTGTAGATTATCAAGCATCTGCATTAATAATGGCAATATATATAAATGGTATGGATGAGGAAGAAACAACTGATCTCACAATAGCAATGGCACATTCAGGAGATATATTGGATTTATCAGAATTAGGTAATGTTGTAGACAAACATAGTACAGGTGGAGTTGGAGATAAAGTAACACTCATACTTGCTCCGATAATTGCCTCACTAGGTATACCAGTTGCTAAAATGTCTGGAAGAGGGCTAGGCTATACAGGAGGCACAATAGACAAATTAGAGGCAATACCAGGATATAATGTAAATGTATCTGAGAAAGAATTTATAGAGAATGTGAAAAAAATAGGAATTAGCCTAATCGGGCAAACATTAAATTTAGCACCAGCAGATAAGAAAATTTATGCTTTGAGAGATGCAACAAGTACCACAGAGAGCATACCTTTAATTGCATCTAGCATAATGAGCAAAAAGATTGCAGCAGGTGCAAATAAGATAGTGCTTGATGTAACATATGGAAGCGGAGCTTTCATGAAGACAAAGGAAAGAGCACAAGAACTTGCAGATGCAATGATAAAAATAGGAAATTTAGCAGGTAGAGAAACTGTAGCAGTAATTACACCAATGGAAGAACCACTTGGAAGAAATGTGGGAAATAGTTTGGAAGTAATAGAAGCGGTGCAAGCTTTAAAAGGCGATATGGCAGAAGATGTAAAAGAAGTAGTACTAGAATTAGGTAGCAATATGATAAAACTTGCAGGAAAAGGAGATAGCTTAGAAGAAAACAAAGCAAAAATGCTAGAAAATATACGAAATGGAAAGGCTTTAGAAAAACTAAAAGAGTTAGTAGCAAACCAAGGTGGAGATGTAACTTATATAGAAGATACAAGTAAATTTAAAAAAGCAAAATACATTATGCCTGTAAGACTAGAGGATACAGAAGAATTCGCAGAAAAAGTTGTAAAGGACAATCAAATACCAAAAGAAAAAATATGCAAAAGGGAAATAAATCAAGGCATGGCAAATGAGCAAACTTCGAAAAAAGGAATAAATAAGATGGAAATAAAACAAGGAATGGTAAAAGAATTGAATGCAGAAGAAATAGGCAAATTATCAGTATTTCTTGGAGCAGGAAGAATAAGAAAAGAAGATAAAATAGAGCCAGAAGTAGGAATAACATTTAATAAAAAAATAGGAGACAAAGTAGAAAAAGACGACATTGTTGCATACATTCATGCAAATGATGAAGAAAAGGCAAAAGAAGCGGTGGAAAGATTGAGAGAAATATATGTGGTGGAATAAATAAGAATACACATGTTATGTTTTATTGTTAAATAATAGACATTAATCAAATATCTGTAAAATTATGTAAAAACTATTGACATAAGGGTAAGAAGATTGTATAATTATTATACTGTTAAAGTAGTATTTGCTTACTACTTAGAGGAAATCCCTTGCCTACAAGTAGGGTATGACGAAGAGGAGATCCCTAGCCTTATACTTGAAATAATAGTATTAAAATAGGGTATGAATAAAGAGGAAATTCCTTGCCTTTAAGTAGGAAAATAGGGGTAAAGACTTTGAGTCTTTATCCTTATGTTATTTTTAGGAGGTGTAATTCTGGAAAAGTTAAGACTTTATAAAGCTGATATAAATTATATAAAATACTTATATCATTTTGATAAAAGGGTACAATATAATCCAAACCAAGCAGATAGCTATACAGAAAGAAGACCGTATTTGGGAATAGTACTGAAAATCAACAATTGTGAGTATTTTGTACCATTGGAGCATCCAAGAAAACAACATAAAAATATGAAAAATAATATTTATATCTTTAAAATACATAATGGAAAATATGGAATTTTAGGTTTTAATAATATGATACCTATTAATAAAGAAAATCTAATACAATTTGATATTAATAGAGAAAACTTAAAATATAGAAGAATATTAATAAGTCAGTATCATTTTTGCAACAAGCACATTAATGAAATTAAATATAGGGGATTAGAAACATATTTAAGAAGGCAAAATAATAATTTTTTAAAAAAAGTGTGTTGTAACTTTCAATTATTAGAAAGAAAATCAAAAGAGTTTATTCAAAAATAATAATTTATTCTAAAAAATTCAAGTTATTTGTTTAAATTAGGCATTATAAAATAATATTTTAAGAATTTGATAATAAAGAAGAGGAGCATTTGTCTCAGTTTACCCACATTGCTTTTGAAAGAAAACGTGGACAAACTGGAACAAAAGAAATACAACTTATAAAATCTCCTTTGGCTTATACTCTACAAAACCATCTTTAGTAAAAAATCTATTCAAATTTCTCATACTAATGCCTGTGCTATATGAAATATTTTCCATAGAACATGTTGTATCAGTTTCTTCTAAGAAATTTTTTAGTTTACTCATTTCAAAATTATCTTTTGGCTGACAATTTGGACAAACATCGCCAGAATTAACAAAAAAACATCCACATCTACTACATTTATTAAATTGCATTTTTGACCTCCATTCGAGCAACTGAATGCTCTATAAAATTTATTAATTACATATTTGAACAAAAATATTTTATCACATTATTTTACAAAAAGGAACAGAAATATTAAAAAAATATATATAAAAAATTACTATATTATGTTAAGCATATTTTTTCTCCCAAAACCCTTGCAATTGCTAAAAAATCATGGTATAATAATATACGTTAAAAATACACACACAAGCTAGTTTAAAGAGGAGTGCTTGTTTTGCTTAAAGCAAGTCTTTTTAAATGTTAATGCTTAGTGGAGGTAAAACAAAAAAGGAGGAATTTGAAATGGCAGTAGTTGCAATGAAACAATTACTAGAAGCAGGTGTTCATTTTGGACATCAAACAAGAAGATGGGATCCTAAAATGGCAGAATACATATTTCAAGCTAGAAATGGAATTCACATCATCGATTTACAAAAAACATCTAAAAAATTAGATGAGGCTTATGCTTTCTTAAAAGAGCAAGCTGAGGAAGGAAAAACAGTTCTATTTGTGGGAACTAAAAAACAAGCACAAGAATGTGTTAAAGAAGCTGCAGAAAAATGCGGTATGTACTATGTTAATCAAAGATGGTTAGGTGGAACTCTAACAAACTTTGGAACAATTAGAAAAAGAATTGAAAGATTAACAGAACTTGAAAAAATGCAAGAAGATGGAACATTTGATGTTCTACCTAAAAAAGAAGTTATTCTTTTAAAGAAAGAAATGGAAAAACTAGAAAAGAACCTTGGAGGAATTAAAGAAATGAAAGAACTTCCAGGTGTAATGTTTATAGTTGACCCTAAGAAAGAAAGAATAGGAATTTTAGAAGCTAGAAAGCTTGGAATTCCAGTTATAGGATTAGTTGATACAAACTGTAACCCAGAAGATGTAGATTATGCTATACCAGGAAATGATGACGCTATAAGAGCTGTTGCATTAGTTGCTGATTGTATGGCAAATGCTGTTATAGAAGGTAGACAAGGTGAGTCTATGGAAGCAGTAGAAAATGAAATGGTAGAAGAAGCTGAAGAGACAGCTCCAGAAAGCATTGAAGAAGTAGTAGCTGCAGAAGAAGAGACAGAAGAAACTGGAGAAGACAAAGAATAATTTTACCAGAATAATTAATAAGATTATTAAAAATATTAAAAAAACAGAAAGGAGGAGAGCTTTTTCTGCTCTAGCTCCTTTTTATAGTAGTATATAATAATTCTATATATTAAATAGAGGATATACTTTTATACTAAAGTAGTTCCACGTGTCAAACATATTTTTTATTCGAATGCATGGAGAATACAAAATATGTTTGACAGCAAGATGGAACGGACTTTAAAGGCTATAATTAAATAAAAAGTGATAAAATTATTTATAAAGGAGGATATTTAAATGATTACAGCAAGCCAAGTTAAAGAGTTAAGAGAAAAAACAGGTGCAGGTATGATGGACTGCAAAAAAGTTTTAACAGAAACTAATGGAGATGAAGAAAAAGCAATTGAACTTTTACGTGAAAGAGGAATTGCAAAGGCAGCTAAGAAATCAGACAGAATAGCAGCTGAAGGTTTAGTTGATACATATATTTCAGAAGATGGAAAAGTAGGAGTTGTTGTTGAAGTAAATGCAGAAACAGACTTTGTTGCTAAAAATGATGAATTCAAGAGCTTTGTAAAAGATGTTGCAAAACAAGTAGCTGAAAAAGATCCAGCAGATGTAGAAGCTTTATTAGAGCAAACATCAATAGCTGAGCCAGACAAAACAGTTAAAGAAGTTTTAACAAATAAAATAGCTACAATAGGTGAAAATATGTCAATAAGAAGATTTGAAAGATTTGAGACAAATAACCTATTAGAAAGCTATATCCATGGAGATGGAAAAATTGCTGTTTTAGTTGAAATAGAAAATGGTACAACTGAACTTGCAAAAGATATTTGTATGCAAATAGCTGCTGCAAGACCAGAATACTTAGATAGAGATGCTGTTCCAGCTGAAAGACTTGCAAAAGAAATGGAAATTTTAAAAGCTCAAGCTATGAATGAAGGAAAACCAGAAGCTATAGCAGAAAAAATAGTACAAGGAAGACTTGGAAAATTCTATAGCGAAATCTGTTTAGTAGAGCAAGAATTTGTTAAAGATTCTGACATAAAAGTTGGAAAATTAGTAGCTGACAAAGGTGCGAAAATAGTTAGATTTGCAAGATTTGAAAAAGGTGAAGGAATAGAAAAGAAAGAAGAAAACTTTGCTGAAGAAGTTGCAAAACAAATTAAGGGTTAAAAAGTTGCTGTTTAATGGTTAGAAATATTTAAAGTCCGCGCAGGGAGTTTCTAATTAAAATAGCTGAACGGAGCAGGGAGCTCCGTCGGGACGAAGTGAAGCTATTTTAATTAGAACTACCGTTGCAGGACATGTATAATTAAAAGACCATTAAATAGCAACTAAAGATACATATTTTTTCAAAAGGGGCTTTATTTCAAAGCCCTTTTTTGATATAATGTTTAAGGACAATCAAAACATTGAAACTTACAAAGGAAAAATGTAAGAAAGGAGATATAATCCTATTATAATAGTGGATTATAGAATAAAAGAATGTTAATTAAAATTATTACGTTCAACATGGCACACGGCAAAGGCTTAGACGGGGTTATTAATTTGGAAAGACAGGCAGAGATTATCAACTCATACAAACCAGATATTGTTTTTTTACAAGAAATTGATATGTACACAAAAAGAGTAGGAGAGGTAAATCAAATACGAGAATTTAGTAAAAGAGTGTATTTACCATATTGTTCTATGGAAAGCAATATTACTTTAGAACATGGATATTATGGAGACGGTATTATAAGTAGATTTCCAATAGCATTTTCAGTAAATTACTTAATGCCACTTACAGATTTAGCTCATGAGCAAAGAGGAATTTTGTGCAACAGAATAGCTATGCGGAACAGCTAAAATAAATCTTTTCTCAGTACATTTATCTACATATAAAGATGAGAGAATACTTGCTTGCAAAGAGTTAAATAAAATCATAGATAAAATAGATGATGATGAAATAGTAATAGTAGGTGGCGATTTTAATGTAGGGGTAACAAGATTAGGTAGTGGTAGATATACTTTTGAAAAACAAGATGAGTATGAAGAGTATAAAATTTTGAGCCAGAAATTAAAAAAACTACCTAACACAGAAGATACATGGTTTTCAAAACTAGGTCAAGGATGTATAGATACAATGTTTTACTCTGATAAAGTTGAGTTATTAACATATAAGACTATAGATGTGGAAAATAGGTCTGATCATAAGGCTATTTATGCAGAATTTAATATATAGTATAGATGTATAAATAATAGGGTTATAACTATAAATAACATGAAGGGATTTGATACGAAATGGATAAGAAAACAAAAATGAAATTTAATGTACTAGCAGTATTTGTAATAATATTATTTTGCTTTGCTTTAACACCAGTAACATTACAAAATGATACATACTACACAATAGCTATAGGAGAGCATATTTTACAAAATGGGATAGATATGCAAGACCCATTTTCTTGGCATGAAGATTTGCCATATACTTACCCACATTGGGCATATGACGTGGGAACATATTTGGTTTATCAATTAGGTGAAAACATTGGAATAGGAGGATTTGCAGCAATATATATTGCAACTATAATCCTTTCAATAACTTTAGGACTAGTATTATACTATGCACTAAATAAAATCTGTAAGAACCAACTTGTTGCATTTTTAGTGACTTTAGGAGTAATGTATTTGCTAAAGAGCTTTATTGCAGCTAGAGCTCAACTTGTAACATACATACTATTTGTTTTGACGATTTTATTTATAGAAAAGTTTATAGAAACAAAGAAAAAGAGATATGCAGTATATCTTATAATTATACCTATAATAATAGCTAACGTACATTTGGCAGTATGGCCTTTCTACTTTGTATTATATTTGCCATACATTGCAGAGTATATATTAGCTATTCTTACAGAGTCAAATATATTTAGAAAATTACAAATAAAATGGTATAAGGCTAGGGTAAAAAAGTTAACTGTAAAAAATAAAGACAAAGAAAAAATAGATGCTTTGACAGCCAAGATTGATGAGTCGCAGAGTAAGTTAGAAAAAGCGATTTTAAGAAGAGATGAAAGAAGAAAAAATCCATATAGAATTGTATTGAGAAAAGAAAGCAATGTTAAGTACCTTATCATAATAATGCTAATATGTGTATTTACAGGACTTTTAACACCACTTGGAGATACACCATATACGTATCTACCTAAAACAACACAAGGTAATACTATGGACAATATAAGTGAGCACTTACCACTTACATTAATTCAAGACCCAAAAACTTTAACAGTTATAGTATTATTCTTATTGATACTTATATTTACAGACACAAAAATAAAGCTTAGTGATTTATTCATGATAGCAGGTTTGACCCTTATGGCATTTATGTCAAGACGACAGGTATCAATGTTTGTGCTAATAGGAGCTTTTGTATTTGCAAAACTTATTGTTAGTCTTATAAATAAATATGACAAAGAAGGAACAGAAAAAGTAATTAAAGCCATGACATCTTTCTTTGGAAAAATAATAACAATATTGCTAGGAATTTTAGTAAGTTTTACATTATACAAAGGAAAAATTGGAAATCCATATGTTAGCCAAAGCACATATCCAGTACAAACATGTGATTATATATTGGAAAATCTTGATATAGGAAATATGAGGATATTTAATGAGTACAATTTTGGTAGCTATTTGGTTTATAGAGAAATACCAGTATTTGTAGACTCAAGAGCAGATTTATATACACCTGAATTCAATGGAACTAAGAATGAAGAAGGCAAATATGAAGGAAGAGATATATTCTCAGATTATTTGAATATATCAAATATATCAACATATTATGAGAATAAATTTGAAGAATATGATATAACACATGTTCTTATAAGGAAGAATTCTAAGCTAAATATGTTCTTGTCAAGAGATGATAATTACATAGAATTATATAGTGATAATAATTTTGTATTATATGAAAGAGAATAAAGCAATTGGGGAGAAAAAGTGGAAAAGTTAGTAGTAGATGTAGGCGATGTGCGCTTAGATGCATATATAGCAAAAATGAAGAGTGATATTTCTAGAACAATGATACAAAAACTTATTGAAGAAGGAAATATATTAGTGAATGGAAAGAGTAAAAAAATTTCATATAAAGTTCAAATTGGAGATGAAATAGAACTAAACATTCCAGAGGCTAAAGAAATAGAACTAAAGGCAGAAAATATACCTGTAGAAGTTGTATATGAAGATAATGATATTATTGTTGTAAATAAACCAAAAGGAATGGTAGTACATCCAGCAAATGGCAATCCTGATGGGACTTTGGTTAATGCAATTATGGCAATGTGCAAAGATAGCCTTTCTGGAATAGGTGGAGAAATTAGACCTGGTATTGTACATAGATTAGATAAAGATACATCAGGTTTATTGATTGTAGCAAAAAATGATAAAGCACACATTAATATGAGTGAACAAATAAAAAATAGAGAAGTAAAGAAAATATATATTGCATTAGTAAGAGGTGTGGTTTCAGAGAATGAGGCTACAATAAATATGCCAATAGGAAGAAGTACTAAAGATAGAAAAAAGATGGCTGTTAGAAAAGATGGAAAAGAGGCTGTAACACATTTTAAGGTTTTAAAAAGATATAACAAATATACTCTATTAGAAGTAAAAATAGATACTGGTAGAACACATCAAATAAGAGTACATATGGCTGAAATTGGACATCCTGTAGTAGGTGATATGGTATATTCAAATGGAAAGAATGAGTTTGGAGTAGAAGGACAAATGCTACATGCAAAAAGTTTGGATTTTAAACACCCTATTACAGGTAAGCAGATGCATTTGGAGGCAGAATTGCCAGAGTATTTTGAAAAAGTGCTAGAACAATTGGGGACGGGCTAATTTTGTCAAAATAAAAAACATATAAACTATAATTTACAAAACAAGCCCGTCCCCAATTGTCCAAGAAGGAGTAAAGTTAGAGATGGAAAAAGAAAGATTACAAAAGTACTTAGCAAATCAAGGTGTATGTTCAAGAAGAAAAGCAGAAGAGCATATTTTAAATGGAGATGTTAAGGTAAATGGAAAAGTAGTAACTGAATTAGGAACAAAAATAGACCCAAGCAAAGATGAGGTCTATTTTATGAATGAAAAAGTAGGGAAGAATGAAAGAAAAGTATATATTCTATTAAACAAACCTATTGGATATGTTACAACTACTAAAGACCAATTTGGAAGAGATACAGTACTTGATTTGGTAAAGGTAAAAGAAAATGTATTGCCAGTAGGAAGATTAGATATGTACACATCAGGAGCTCTTATTCTTACTAATGATGGCGATTTTATATATAAAGTCACTCACCCAAAATATGAAATAGAAAAGACATATAATGTAACACTTAAAGGAATTATAACAAATGAGGAAATGGATAAGCTAAGAAGCGGAGTAGAGATAGAAGATTATGTCTCAGGAAAAGCTAAAGTAAGACTTTTGAAAATAGATAAAGAGAAGAATATTTCTAGAATAGAGATTACTATACATGAGGGAAAGAATAGAGAGGTTAGAAAGATGTGTGCTGCTATTGGGAAAAAAGTTTTAGCACTACATAGGAGCAAGATAGAAAATATAGATGTAAAAGATTTAAAGCTAGGGGAGTGGAGATACTTGACTAAAAAAGAGGTGGAATTTAGGGACAAGTCTTAAATTCCACTTTTGTGGAAAATGAGACCTGTCTCTAAATTCCACAATTAAGTTGAACTTTTTCTAAATATGTGGTAAAATAGAAAACGTAGATATTTAAGAAGAGTAGTACTTTTCTTAAAATAAAGTATACCAAAAAAGAGGAGAGATGATTTATGGTAGAAGATAACGAGATAAAGGCGGTAGTATCACCTTTTGCAGTAAGAGAAGGAGAAATTAAAACATTTGATGGAAAAGATGGATATGTTTCTATGAATCAAATTATTCATAAGATTAACATAGGACATATTAATGACTTACATTTTAAAATACTTGAACTTGTAAATGAATTTGAATTTATAACATCAAGACAATTGTTTCAAATGTTACAGTGGAAGAATATTGAAATAGCTTCTCAAGATAAGTTAAACAACAAACTAGAACAATTAATTAAGTCAAAAATTCTTACAAGATATTATTTTAAAGGCGAAGATGGAAAAGGAATATATAGAATTTATTGTTTAGAAAAAATGGGAAAATACTTGCTAAATTCAAGAGGAATAGAGTGCAAGTGGCAACCAACAGACAATACTAAACCAGTTCCTATGATAAAGAAAAGATTAGCAGGAAATCAAACTTTGATTGCATATTTAAGAAAAGTAAAAGCTTTTGATTCATACACAGTAAAACCAGCAATTACAGCTAAACAAACAGGAAAGACATTTAAAGCTACTGGAGGAAGTGTAAAATTAACTAAGAATAACAAGTCTATAGAGTTTTTGTTTGAGGTTATAAGAAGAGAAGAAGAATGGGAAAAGAAATTAGTAGAAAAGATGAGATTATATAATGATTTTTATACAAACTTCTTACCAGGAGATTCAGGATTTTCTTCAATGCCACAACTTATACTTGTTTGTGAAGATGACAAGCATATGGCAGAAACTTTTAAAAATATAGTTGTAAATAAAGTAGAAATTCCAAAAATAAATCTATATTTTACAACCGATTTGAGACAAAATGAAGAAACTTTAGATAAAACTCTAGTCGACTTCAAACTTGTAGATGGAAAATACAAAATGGAAAATGTAGAAGTTAAATTGTTGGGAATTTAATAAAAATAAAAAGTTAGGAAATCCTAACTTTTTATTTTATGCATTATCATTTTTCTTCCTATTTAAATCAAATATAATAGCATCATCATTATCCATAAAATATCTTGAATCAGTACTATCTGTTTGAATAGGATTTACTTCATTGTCTGTATTAGTAACATCATTATCTGCAGTAGCTGCTGCAAAGTTTCCTCTAAATTTAGTAGTAATTGGTTTCTTTTTAATACTGTCTGAAATACCATTTGTAAATCTTTCAAAATTGTATTCCTTTATCTTTTTAGGCTCTTTATATTTGCTTTCCAGATAATCAACTTTTCCTTTATTTACATAGCTTTTTCCTTTATTGTCCTTAATTTTAAACAGAATTTGTTTATCTTTTAAGGACATTACCTTTCCAGCAGCAAAATTAGGTTTCCATTTATATTTTATCATACCTAATTTAGAATCATAACCTTGCTTATCTGGATCAGTCTCATAAGTTGAATTCCAATCCCACTCTCTCTTTTCCTGCAATTCTGTCTCCCACCATTTAACATCTTCAGGAAGTGCATTACCAAAGATTACTTTATTTACACAGTTAGCTAGTATTTCATCCTTGAAGTTGCCATGACCATTTTCGTCACTTAATTGTGATAGTGTTTGAGCAGATAAAATATTTCCTACCTTATATTTTCTGTATACAGTAAATACAGGCTCAATTGCTTTACACAAGAATTCAGGAAAATCATCAATGTATAAGAAATGAGGTATTCTTGTATTGTCATTACCAGGTCTTGCAAGAACTGACTGTTGCATTAATAGCAAGAAGAATATTCCAAAAGCTTTATGAGCATTTGCTCCTAAGTCTCCTCTTCTTGTACATACAAAAGTAACTTCTCCATCTGCTAAAGCTTTATCAAATTCTAAATTGTTTGTCCTGTTACACAAAATATTTTTTACACCAGGATATCTTAATAAGTTATCTAACTCTGCAGATGCAGTAAATACCGATTTTTTAGTATTATCTAAATCTTTGCTATCTGCATAGAAATTATTCTCAAAATATTTAATAAGTATTTTATACTTGTTTGCAAGTTCTGGAATTTCTTTCATCTCATTACACATTTGCTCTACTAATGAGAAATCATTCATCATATTAAGCATATCCTCTAAGTTTGGTAAATCATCATTGTGAAGTCTTGGATACATTTCCTTTAGTAGTATTGATATGTTTTCAATGATTTGTATTGCTTCATTTTCTCTATATGCCATTTGTAAATCAGGTCTACTTGTTGCATATAATCCCTTTAAAACAGAAGAAATTGCCATACCAGTTTTAACAGGGTCTTCATATACAAATGGGTTAATTCCAGGAGAATCTGAATTGTTTGGGTCAATTAAATTTACTTTAATTTTGTAATTTTTAGCAACACCAAGCATAGTCTCAATTGAGTCATAATCTGCAGAAAGATATGTTAGACCGAAATCTCTGTATATATATTTTCCGCTAGAAGACCCTAAAATCATCTTTTTCATATATGCTTTATATAAATCTGCCTTATCTGGATTAGGTGTTAGCATATCTAATCTAAAGTTTTCATTTAAATAGCTATTATCATAAGGGATATTTAATGTAGCTATTCCCGTTTTTAAAGCTGTAAATCCCATTTCTTTTGAAATTTCTTTAAAGAAATATTTTCTATCTAAATCTCTTGCAATCATTGGCTCATATATCATTGATGTTTTACCAGAACCTGAAACACCGACAACTAAGAATGATTGTAATCTCTTAGTTTCTGACATAATTACGTCTTCTCCAGATTCTGAATCAACGCAAACCTTAACTTCGCAAGAATATTTTCCAACATCTTTTGGCTTACCAGCTAAGCTGATTCCACCATAATCGAATATTGAATCTTTAAGGTCTTTAGTATCGTTAATTGTGAATGTAAGCCATTTAAATACTTTATAGAATGTCACAAGTGGAATATATAGTGAAATTGCTGTAAATGCAGGTCTAAATAAGTTTGAATATTCTGTTACTATTTCCACATAATTTGGTACTGATAAAATAAATGCCCATGCCAGTGAATTAAGTCCCTGTACTATAAAGGACACAAATAATACATATAAACATATTACATAAGTATTGAAAAATCTTAATTTATCTATATCTGCTTTTGCAAACTTAGAAGCAAATGAAAAGTAAAATGCAAATACTAAGGCTGCAAATGCTAATGTATATTCTATTGGTCCCCAATAAGAATATGCAACTCCTGTAAATATCATAAACATTAATTCTACTAGTCTGTCTATAATTATGTAGGCTGAAATTAATGTTAAAATATATGTCATAAAAGTATTTCTGTCTGTTTTTAAAAACTTAAGAAATTTATCTATATATTTCAATAGTTTCACCACTTTCAAAAATTAAAATAACACATATATATTATCCTATAAAATGGCAAAAAAAACAAGTCTTTTTGGAGAAAAAGTTCAGTTTTTCACTACTATTTGTTACAATTCGCAACATATTAATATCGAGAAGAAGTATATATTTTTTTATTTTTATTTCCGGCCCCCAACTGCGTACAAACTGTAAAAACTTCGTTTAACAGTTTGTAAACTTGTCGGTCCCCACCTTAAGCACTCCAATAAAAAGAAAAAAATATATACTTCTTCTCTAAAAAATACTATAGAAAAATTAAAAAAGTACTTGTCAAAATTGCGCTGATAGTGTAGAATAAAGTTACACTGTTAGTACAAAACAAAAAGTACTAGAATATAAAATAAATAATGTGCGAAGTTCTTTGAAACAAGGTATTAGATGTATAATATTTTAGTACTTTAGTTTTGAAGAGTGTTCTGTGAAAAAATAAACTTCGTTTTTTTACACAGATAATAGCAAATTTTTTGGATGAAATTTGCAGAAAGAAATAAAAAATCAAAGGAGAAAGTTTGTTATGAGTAAGAAGATGTATAAAAAAATGAAAAAAGGATAGACTAAAAGCAAAGTAAAATAAAAATTTACGTTGTGAGGAAAGTCTATCTTTTGCATATCATAACAAATAAGCTATAAAAGTCCGTTCCATCTTGCTGGTAAACATATTTTGTATTCTCCATGTATTCGAATAAAAAATATGTTTACCACGTGGAACTAGTGTAGCAATATGTAAAGATAAAATCAAAAAGGAGAAGTGATAAGATGCGAAAGATAGAAAAAATAGAAAAGTGTCAAAGAACTTCGAAAAGCACATTAAATAAAAATAGAGGAAGGATGGAAAGTATGTTAAAATATAAATCAGAGCAAGGTATAACGCTTGTGGCACTTGTTATTACTGTAATAATCATAATTATCTTATCAACGGTAACAATAAATATGGCGTTTGGAGATAATGGATTAATAACACAGGCACAAAAAGCCAAAGACATGACAGCAAATTCAATAGTAGCAGAGCAAGAGGGTATGAATAGTGTAATGAGTGAGTACTTAAATGTAATGGGAGAAGATATTGAAATACCTGTACCAGAGCCACCAGACATACCAGGAGGAAATGAAGCGACAGTAACAGGAGCAATAGCATTTACAAACCCCACATGGACGAGTGGACAAGCAAGTGTAACAATAAGTACCAATACTAGCTATGCAATACAATATCAAGTAGTAGCAAATGAAGGAGCAAGTAATAATGTAAATTGGCAAGCAGTACCAGCAGGAGGAATAATAAATAACTTAAATCACAGAGATGTAGTATATGCAAGATTAGTACAAGGAACAAATTATGGAGAAGAGGCAAGTACGACAATAAAGGATGAAAATCCACCAACAATAAGTAATATTGCAACAAGCAATATTACAACAAGTAGTATATCAGTAACAGTAACAGCAACAGATAATGAGACTGGAATAGAAAATTATGTCTTTACAATAAATGGAGGAAGTCAGGCAAGTAGTCCAACAGGAAGTCATACGTTTACAGGATTAAATGCAAGTACACAATATACAATCCAAGTAACAGTAACAGATAAGGCAGGACAAACAGTACAAGATAGTGCACAAGCAACAACAAAGCAAACGACAGTAGCAGATGCAATAGAAAATGGAACAGAATTTGGAACCACAACAGAGATAAAAGATGCAAGTGGAGACTCAGTGTGGATACCAGGAGGATTTGAGATAGCAAGTGATTCAGCAACAGATGCAGATGATGGAATAGTAATAACAAATTCAAATAATACAAAGCAGTTTGTGTGGATACCAGTAGATGAAACAAGTTTAGGAGAGATGTATAATACAAAAGGAGGAGAAAAGACATTACTTGGAGTAGATACAAAAACAAGTATATATAGTAATTTAAGAGTGAGAAGTGGAGAAACATCATCTTGGACACCAACAGAGCCAGGGCAAACAAGCGGAATAAGGGAGCCAGATGTATTAAGTAGTTATGATACAAGTTCAAGGTATTATCAAGACATATTAGGATATGCAAGTACAAAAGACATGGCAGATGCGATGGTAGCAGAATATGCAGCAACATATGCAAGTATAGAGCAATATGATGGATTTTATATAGGAAGATATGAGTTAACAGGAAGTGTAGATGTTCCAACAGTGCAAAAGGGACAGACTGTTTTAACAGCCGATATAGCAGTAAACTGGTACTATTTAAAGAAAGCGTGTACAAACGTAGTAACAGGAGATGAATATGGAGCGCAAAGTACAATGATATATGGAAACCAATGGGATGAAGTAATGGATTGGTTAGTGGATACGGGAATGAGTAGTGATTTAGTAAATAAAGATTCAAGTAGTTGGGGAAATTATAATAATAGTAGTGGAGCAGCTGCAACAAATTCAGGAAGTAAGAGAGCATCAGGATATAATGAAGCATGGCAAGCAAATAACATATACGACTTAGCTGGAAATTGTTGGGAATGGACACAAGAGGCGCACTACACCGACGGTCGTGTCGGTCGCGGTGGCGGTTACGACGGTTCCGGTTCTCTCAATCCGGCTTCAGACCGCAACTACAGCGGTCCGAGCTACAACGGCGGCTACGTTTCTTCGCGAGTAGCTTTATATATAAAGTAGGTCTGTAAGCTGATAGAAAAGGTAGAGAAATAGGATAAGTAAATGAATAAGAAAATGGTAGTGTATTCGAACATACGGCTACCGAACGAAGTACGGTAGTAGGAGAATTAAGCATACATCTATAGAGGTGTATGCTTTCTTATATAATGGGAATATTTATATACTTTTAGAATAGTATAAAATATGAGAATAAAAAATAGAAAATTAAAAAAGATTAGCTTTTTAAAAAATGTAGCTATTTTGGTAGTGGCACATGTCTTCATAAAAATTATAGGAATTGTAAATAAAATATATCTTACAAATAGACAAGGCTTTGGAGATGAAGGAAATGCAATTTATTCTAGTGCATTTCAAGTGTATGCTTTATTTCTTACAATAACTTCTGTAGGAATTCCAAATGCTGTGTCAAAATTGGTTTCTGAAAGATTAGCTATAGGAGACAGTAAAGGTGCTCACAAAGTATTTAAAATTGCTGTTATTTCATTTGGAATGATTGGATTTTTGGCTTCATTGATTTTGTTTAAATTTTCTCATTATATAACATGCAATTTAATACAAATTCCAGAGGCAGAGCTTAGTTTGCTTGCATTATCTCCTTCAATATTTTTTGTGGCAATTACATCAGTGGTAAAAGGATATTTTAATGGAAGAGAAAATTTGAATGTAGGAGCTAATTCACAGACTATAGAGCAAATTTTTAAAACAATTATTACAGTAGTATTAATTGAAATTATTGCTCAGACTACAGGCTTAGATACTAGGGTAATGGCAGCAGGGGCAGCAGTTGCAACAACTTTGTCAGAAATAACCTGTTTTGTGTATTTATTTAAATACTATACTTCTGTTAGAAGAGAAGTGGCAAATGAAATAAAGCATAGTGTGAATTATAAGTATAGAGGAATAAGAAGAACTATCAAAGATATAATAAAGGTAGCAGTGCCAATGTCAATTGCACCGATATTAGGTGGAATAAATAAAAATATAGATTCAATGACAATAGTAAGAAATTTAAAAAATTTTATGACAGAAACAGAAGCAAAACTTCAATATGGTATTTTAAGTGGAAAGGTAGATACAATTGTAGCATTTCCATTGTCGTTTAACTCTGCTTTTTCAAGTGCGTTAATACCAGCTGTTTCTGCTGCAAAGGCGAGTGGAAATTTTGAATATGCTAATAAAAAAATAAAATTTTCTATGCTGGTATCATTATTGATTGGACTGCCAAGCACTGTGGGAATGATTGCACTAGCAGAGCCTATATTACATTTATTATTCCCAAACCAACCTGATGGAGCATTTTTACTACAAATAAGTTCCATATCTATAACATTTATTATGCTTAGTCAAAACGTGAATGCAGTATTACATGGAATAGGAAAAATTGTTATTCCTGCAATATCACTAGGAGTAGGATTAGTTATAAAGTTAATTTTAAATAATATTCTAGTAGGAATAAATCCTGATATTTTTATATTAGGTGGAACAGCAGGAGCAGCAACTTCAACTGTAATATATCATATAGTTACTTTTGCAATTGAATTAAGTATAATGAATAAATATGTAAAAGTAGATTTAAGAATGAGTCATGTATTAAAAATCCTATTATCAACTATAATGATGGGGATATGCTCAGTGTTTATTTTAAACAGCTTGAAAACAATATTTGCAGAAAAGATATGTATGGTATTAACAATAATCGCAGCAGTAATAATATATATTCTACTAATACTAATATTTAAAGTGTTCTCAGAAGAGGAAATAAAAACTATTCCACATGGAGAAAAAATTTATATATTTTTAAAAAAGATTAAAATATATGAATAATTCAAGAAAAATGGGTCATATTTATTATATAGTATATAAATGTAGACAAATATTGCAAATAAATCAAAAAAATGTAGGAATATGCAAAAAATAATAAAAAAAAGAAGGATTTTATTGAAGTGTGGAGAATATTGATAGTAGTAGATAGCGTTTAAAGTCTACATATGAAAATCTTATAGGAGGTAATGAAAATGAACAAATCAGAATTAATCGCAGCTATCGCAGCAAAAACAGGAGAAACAAAGAAAGATGCAGAAGCAACATTAAACGCTTTTATAGATGTTGTAACAGAAGCATTAGTTAAAGGAGACAAAGTTCAATTAGTTGGATTTGGATCTTTTGAAGTAAGAAAAAGAGCTGCTAGAAAAGGTAGAAACCCACAAACTAAAGAAGAAATAAAAATACCAGCTTCTAAAGCACCTGTATTCAAAGCAGGAAAAGCATTAAAAGAATTAGTAAATAAAAAATAATTTGAGATTTATATAAATATATGAATTCATATGAAGATATGGGAGAAATCCTATATCTTTTTTTGTGAGAAAATAGGGGACAGTCCCTAAATTCTCATTTTTGAGAAAATGGGGACAGGTCTCAAATTCCACAAAAGTGGAAAATGGGGACAGGCCTTTACCGGCAAAAAAATATAAATTAGTATTGTTTTCTTGAATAGTCTATGATAAAATATGTCATATTAATTATAAAGATAAGAAAAAATCTTATACTTTATAGGAATGGAGGAAGATTATGGATAAATATAAGTGCGTAGCATGTGGCTACATTTATGATGATGCTGTAGAAGAGGTAAAATTTGCAGATTTACCAGATGATTGGGTTTGCCCATTATGTGGTGTGCCAAAAAGCAGCTTTGTTAAAGTAGAAGAATAAGAGAGATTACTTTATACTTCACAGATAAAAAAATGTTTTAAATCCGTTCCATCTTGCTGGTAGATATATTTTGTATTCTCCATGCATTCGAATAAAAAATATATCTACCACGTGGAACTAATTATGCAAAATAATTATTGTTATATAGCTCTTAATTAATAGAAAATGTGAAGTGTAGAAGTAATAAGCAACTATATAGTAGAAAATTGAATTTTTTTGAGTATATGTATTGACAAAACCATGTAAAAAGTAGTAAAATAATTATTGTCAGTTCAAACAAATGCAGCTGTGGCGGAACTGGCAGACGCACAGGACTTAAAATCCTGCGGGACTTATACTCCCG
>CAMOBD010000028.1 GCA_946578345.1 uncultured Clostridium sp. | reverse complement strand
TATCCAAGTTATAGTACAGGAAGTGGAATGGAAGATTATGTAGTACATCCAGCATTCAATTATGGAGGAACGAAACTATCAGGATTTTGGGTAGGAAAATATGAGACAAGTCATACAGGATGTACAACAGATGTAAGTACAGGAGAAACAAACACAAATGTGACAACATTAACAGTACAAATAAAAGCAGGGATAACAAGCTGGAGAAATATAAATGTAAATAATATCTTTACAGTATGTACAGAGTTAAATAAAGAAGGAAATCTATATAAATTAAATACAAATGATAGTGTAGTAGACCCACATATGATAAAGAATAGTGAATGGGGAGCAGTAGCATATCTAAGCCAAAATACTACATATGGAAAAGGAGAAGAAGTCTGGATAAATCCAAACAGTAATTATATAACAGGACAAGCAGGATATAGTGTAAGTGCAAGTGCAACAGAAACAACAAATGCATACAATACAACAAATGGACAGCAAGCAAGTACAACTGGGAATGTAACGGGAATATATGATATGAGCGGAGGAGGTATTGAATATATGGCAGCATATGTAAATAATGGAAATAGTTATTTAACAACATATGGAAGCATGCTAATAGATGCAATGGATAAATATAAAGATGTGTATAGGGCAGCAACATCTGGTGCAGATGAGGAACAAATAACAAATTATAATTATACGCAACCAAATTCAACAACAAGCAACTATGGAGATGCTATATGGGAGACATCAAGCGATAGCAGTGGAACGACATCATGGTATAGCGATTATTCTCTTTTTCCACACGGTTACGGACCATTTTTACGACGTAGTGGATTCTATTCTGACACATCTGGTGCTGGTTTGTTCTATTTTACCTATAATGATGGCAATGTTCACAACGCTCGTACTTTCCGTCTAGTCATTCCAGTACTTCAATAAAATTATAAAAACTTACAAATATTTCAACTAACTACGAAAAAAAGCACTTGAAAAAAGTGCTTTTTTCGTGTAAAATATAAAGGCTAAGAGTGTGTAAAAAGGATAGGAGATAAAATGGTAAAAACAGATATAAATAATGAACTAACATATTTAGATAAAGTAAAGAAAATTAATGAAGGTAAAAATCCCAAATACTATATACTAACAATGGGATGTCAATTAAACGAAAACGACTCTGAGAAGATATCTGGAATGATAGAAAATATGGGATACACATTAACAGATGAGATTTTAGATGCTGATTTAGTTGTGTATAATACATGTTGTGTAAGAGAAAATGCAGAAGAAAAACTTTTTGGAAAGTTAGGCGAAGTAAAAAAGCAAAAAGAAGCAAGGGGTACTATTATTGCAATTGGTGGTTGCATGATGCAAGAAAAGCACATTGTAGATAAAATAAAGAAAAGCTACAAATATGATGTAATATTTGGTACTCATACTTTGCAAAATTTCCCAAAGGATTTATATAACGCAATTATAGAGAATAAAAAGATAACTGACATTTTGGATATAGATGGAGAGATAATTGAGGGACTTCCAATAAAAAGAGCAGATAATATTAGGGCATCTGTCACAATAATGAATGGATGCAATAATTTTTGTACATATTGTATTGTGCCTTATGTAAGAGGTAGAGAAAGAAGCAGAGCACCTGAAGATATTTTGAATGAGATAAAGGAGTTAGCTTCACAAGGATATAAAGAGATTACACTGCTTGGACAAAATGTTAATTCATACATGAGAGTGGAAAGAGAGAAGGCTAAACTACAAAGTGATGGAATGTTAGACAATGCAAATGATGAGCAAAAAATTGATTCTTTTGCTAAACTTCTAAGAGCAGTTAATGAAATAGACGGAATAGAGAAAATAAAATTTATTTCTCCTCATCCAAAAGATTTTACAGATGATGTTATTGATGCAATTAGAGATTGCGACAAAGTCTCTAAATTTATCCATCTTCCTTTACAATCTGGAAGTACAGAAGTTCTAAAGGTCATGAATAGAGTATATACAAAAGAACAATACTTAGAACTAGTAGAAAAGATGAAAGAAAAAATTCCAAATGTAAAATTTTCCACAGATATCATAGTTGGATTTCCAGGAGAGACTGAAGAGGATTTTGAAGATACTTTAGATGTAGTAAAAAAAGTTAAGTTTGAGCAAATATTTATGTTTATATATTCTAGGAGAAAAGGAACTCCAGCAGATAAAATGGAAAATCAAGTTCCAGAAGAGGTAAAACATAAAAGGTTTGATAGATTAAAAGCTTTATATGAAGAAATATTAAAACAAAATAATGATGAATATATTGGTACAACTGAAAATATTTTAGTTGAAGGATATAGCAAAACAAATGATAAGCTACTTACAGGAAGAACTGATACAAACAAAGTAATTGTTTTTGAAGGAGATAGTAGTTTAATTGGAAAAACTATTCCTATCAAAATCATATCAGAACATATGTGGTACTTGAGAGGAGAAGTTATAAAAGTTACTATTTAATGGTTAGAATAAATTTGAAGTCCGCGTAGGGAGTTTCTAATTAGAACTACTATTAAAGGACAGACATAATTTAATGCTTGTGTAATATAATATATTTTTTCTTTTTAGTTTTCGTCTTAAGGTGGGGACCGACAAGTTACAGTCTGTAGAAAAATTACTCATGAATAAAAAACTTGTTTTTTATTCATGGTAGAAAGAATGCACAAGACCTTGTAATTTTTTATACAGACTGTTACGCAGTTGGGGGACGAAAATAAAAATAAAAAATATATTATATTACACAAAAAGAAATAATTTGTAAAAAGAGATATTAAATATGGTGAAATAAAAGAAGAAAGAGGGAAACAATATGGCAGAATTTTCGCCAATGATGCAACATTATTTGGACACAAAGGAGAAGTATAAGGATTGTATTTTATTTTATCGTTTAGGAGATTTTTATGAAATGTTCTTTGATGATGCAGTAAAAGTATCAAAAGAACTAGAGCTTACATTAACAGGCAAGGAATGTGGACAGGAAGAAAGAGCTCCAATGTGTGGTATTCCTTACCACGCAGCAGATACATACATAGCAAGGCTAATTTCAAAAGGATACAAAGTAGCTATTTGTGAGCAGTTAGAAGACCCAAAAACCGCGAAAGGAATGGTAAAAAGAGATGTTATAAGAGTTGTAACACCAGGAACTGTAATTGAGGCAAACTTGCTAGATGACAAGAAAAACAATTATATAATGAGCATATATAAAAATGGTATATATTTTGGTGTGACAGTATGTGATGTAACAACAGGGGATTTTAGAACAACAGAAATAAAGGAAACAAACAATTTTGCAATGTTATTAGATGAAATTTCTAAATATGCACCTGCAGAATTAGTGGTAAATCCTATGATGTATGATTGCTCAGAAGAAATTTCAAAGATTAGAGAAAGATTCGACATATATATTACAAGGCTTGATGAAAATGAATTTACAGACGATTACGAGGCATTAACTGTAAAATACAAAATAGTAGATGATGATGACAATGAGATCGAAGATATAACAGAATATATGTTATCAGTAGCTGCAACAAATGCTTTAAGGGCATATTTGTTAGATACTCAAAAGAACAACTTAGACCATATAAATAAATTGATTATATACAAAACTACAAAATACATGGCACTTGATATTAATGCAAGAAGAAATCTTGAAATAACGGAAAAACTAAGAGACAAATCAAAAAAAGGAACACTTTTATGGGTACTTGACAAATCTTCAACAGCAATGGGAGGAAGGTTAATAAGAAGATGGCTTAATAATCCATTATTAGATGCTAAGCAAATTAACAAGAGGTTAGATGCAGTAGAAGAGCTAAAAGATAATATAATTTTAAGAGGAGACCTTATAGATTTACTTAAGAAAGTATATGATATAGAAAGATTAGCAGGAAAAATATCTTATGGAAGTGCAAATGGTAGGGATTTGATATCATTAAAAAATTCTGCAAAGCAATTGCCTGAAATAAAGAAAGTACTTGCAAATGCTAAGTCTGGATTGCTTTCTGAGCTTTATTCAGAATTAGACGTTTTGAAAGATGTATATGACTTAATAAACAAAACAATTGTGGAAGAGCCACCAATAGCCATAAAAGAAGGCGGATTAATAAAAAAAGGATATGATAAAGAAATCGACCAACTAAAAGAAGCAACAACTAATGGAAAAAACTGGATTGTAAAGTTGGAAGTAGAGGAAAGAGAAAAAACTGGAATAAAGGGCTTAAAAGTAGGATTTAACAAGGTATTTGGATATTATATAGAAGTTACAAAATCAAACATTTCTCTTGTTCCAGATAGATACATTAGAAAACAAACATTAACAAATGGAGAAAGATATATTACAGAAGAACTAAAAAATCTTGAAAATCAAATACTAGGTGCTGAAGAAAAGGTTGTAAACTTGGAGTACAACGTATTTGTAGAAGTAAGAAGCAAAATCGAGGCACAAATAGAAAGATTACAAAAATCAGCAGGAGTAGTTGCAATGCTAGATGGATTATGCTCATTTGCAACTGTGGCTGAAGATATGAATTATGTAAGACCACAAGTGGACAACAGCGGAGTAATAGATATAAAAGATGGAAGACATCCTGTAATAGAAAAAATATTGCCAAGCGGAAGTTTTGTACAAAATGATACATATTTGGATAAAAATGAGAATAGACTATCTATTATAACAGGTCCAAACATGGCAGGAAAATCTACATACATGAGACAAGTAGCATTAATAACACTAATGGCTCAAGTGGGAAGCTTTGTTCCAGCATCGTATGCACGAATTGGCATAGTGGACAAAATCTTCACAAGAGTTGGAGCATCGGACGACCTAAGCATGGGTCAAAGTACATTCATGGTAGAAATGATGGAAGTAGCACAAATATTAAAAGAAGCAACAAGTAACAGCTTAGTAATACTTGACGAAATAGGAAGAGGAACATCAACGTATGACGGACTATCAATAGCATGGGCAGTTGCAGAGTATATATCAGACACAGAAAAATGCGGAGCAAAAACACTATTTGCAACACATTATCATGAATTAACAGACTTGGAAAACAAATTAGATGGAGTAAAAAATTACTCTATAGCAGTAAAAGAAAAAGGCGAAGACATAATTTTCTTGAGAAAGATAGTAAAAGGTGGTACAGACGAAAGCTATGGTGTACATGTAGCAAAACTTGCAGGAGTACCACAAGTTGTTACCAAAAGAGCAAATGAAATACTAAAATCAATAGAAAAGAAAAATGTACTAAATAACAAAAAGCTAGAAAAACAAGATAAAAATATAGCAGATGGACAACTTACAATGTACAACTACAAATTAGCAGAACTAGCACATGAACTAGATAAAGTAGACGTGAACGAGCTTACACCAATCGAAGCACTAAACACATTGGTGAAGATCAAAGAAAAAATGGGCTGAGTGTCGCAAAAGGGACAGGCCTTTTTGCGACAAAAATCACTTTTTGGGGGAACACATGTCTCACGTTTCATTCTCGCAATATAGAGGTTTTTATTCAAAATTTGGTTAGAGCATAAATTGCTCGAATGGAGGTTTTTATGAAAGCAATAGAAAAATTCACAGATGATAAAGATAAGAAGGTGCTTGCTTGCAAATATAAAAATGAGGTTAGAGCACTTGATTTTGAGGTTGACAATTTAGATGATGTAGTTCCAATAGATATAACTACAAGGGATGGAAGAAGAGTGTATCAAAGAGGGATTCTATATATTATGGCAATGGCTTTTAATAGAGTATATCCAAAAGCACTTCTTACAGTGAATTGCCAATTGTCGAATTCTATTTATTGCAGTGTTGAAAATATGAAGGTCACAAACGAAATGATAACTAATATAAGAAAAGAAATGCAAGATATTGTTGATAGTGACTTACCTATAAAGAAAATAGAAATGACAAAAGAAGAAGCGGAAAAGTTCTATCAAAAAGAAAAGACTTTAAGAGGAAGACTTCAACTTGATAACAAGTATAAGGATAATGTATCTTTGTATTTCTGTGAGAATTATTATAACTATTTTTATGGTGTTATGCCTATTAGCACAGGATATATTAGTCTTTTTGATGTTATAAAATATCATGATGGATTTTTACTAAGATATCCTGACAAGAAAAATCCTAATAAGATAGACAGATATGTAGAAACAAAAAAGTTGTTGCATACACTTGAAGAATATGAAGATATTCACAGAGTACTAGACATTAACACAATATATAAATTAAACAAAAAGATAGAACAAGGTGGAGAAAAAGAGCTAATTCTTCTTGCAGAAGCATTACATGAAAAGAAAATTTCAGACATAGCAGATAAAATAGTAAAAAGAAAAGGCGTTAAAATGATATTAATTGCAGGACCTTCATCTTCTGGAAAAACAACATTTGCACAAAGATTAGGAATACAACTTAAACTAAATGGAATAAAGCCACTTACTATTTCAGTAGATAATTATTTTGTTGAAAGAAAAGATACGCCTAGAGACGAAGATGGAAATTACGATTTTGAAAGATTAGAAGCAATAGACTTAGAATTATTTAATGACCATCTAACAAAATTATTAAAAGGAGAAGAAGTTGAACTTCCAACATTTGATTTTAAGACAGGAACAAAGGTGTATAATGGCGAAAAAATGAAGATGAGAAATAATGAAGTCCTTGTTATAGAAGGAATTCACTGTTTAAATGATAAACTTACAGCAGCCATTCCAAAAGAGCAAAAGTATAAAATCTATATTAGTGCATTAACTGTACTTAACATAGACTATTATAATAGAATTTCAACAACAGATACTAGATTAATTCGTAGACTAGTAAGAGACTACAATTTTAGAGGATATGATGCACTTCATACATTGCAAAATTGGGAAATGGTAAATAGAGGAGAAGAAAATTACATATTCCCATTCCAAGAAGATGCAGATAGCATGTTTAACACATCACTAATTTATGAGATATCAGTATTGAAGAAATATGCAATGCCACTTTTGAAAGCTATAGATAATACGCATCCAGAATATTCAGAAGCGAAGAGTTTGTATGAATTATTAAAATATTTTGATGATATAAGTGATGAATATATTCCAAAAAATTCTTTGCTTAGAGAGTTTATTGGTGGTAGCATATTTTATGTATAGTAATTGTGCAATTGGGGACAGACCCCAATTGCACAGAACGTTAACATAAAGACAGAAAGAGGTAAAAATGGGAAGAAAATTTACAGAGATTGATGAAGAATTTATTTGCGAGAATTGTGGAGAAAAAGTAGAGCCACTTGGATATTCATGCAGAAACCATTGCCCTAAATGCTTACATTCTAAACATGTAGATATAAATCCTGGAGATAGGGACGAAACATGCCATGGAATTCTAGAGCCAATAGGAGTAGAGCTAGATAGCAAAAAGGGATATGTTATAATTTTTAAGTGTAAGAAATGTGGAGCGATAAGAAGAAATAAGGCCGCAAAAGATGACAACATGGATTTGATTATTAAATTAACAGCAAATCATTGAAGAAACAAAGGGGACGGAGCATTTGTTTCATTTTTGCAACAAGAGGGACACTCCTTTTTGTCCAAGTTTTTGGATTTTTAGGTGTGTCCCCATTGTTTCATTTTTGCAACAGATGCTCCGTCCCCTTTGTTCGAGGTTAAACTTCTCTATTCAAATTGCCATAAGTGTATTGTTTTCCTTCTAGTTTATTTACTTTGGATGCAGCTTCTGCTATGTGATTTATTTCATTTATTGTTTCATCAAGTAGGTCTATTCTAAGTGAATTTATTCCTGTATCAATGTGTGTGATGCAAGTTGTTTTGCTGTTAAATATTGTAGTAACAGTTTGAACATTATCAGGTAGTATTCTAAATTGGAAACCTAGTCTATCACGCAAATAGTACTTATTTTCTGTACTACATCTCATTTTGCAAGTTGGATAGCATTTATTAGAAACTCCTAGCAAGCAATAGTTCATTTTCATAATTGGCATATTTCCATATACAATTAGTTCTAAAGGCATATGTCCATTCTCAATACTAACTATATTTTCTATGTCATGCAAATTAAGTTCAGGTGAAAGTGTGACTCTTTTAATTCCTAAATTATGATATATATTAATTGTATTTACATTAAATGAATTTAAAGAAAAGTTTCCTATAAATTCATATTTCTTTTTATATTTTTCAAGAAGTACAAAGTCTCCTAAACTTGAAACAACGAATCCAGAGATATTGAATTTATCTATAAAGTCTTCTAGACCGTGTTTTATGACATTTTTATAGTTGGCTTTTATTATAGCAGGCATATAAATATATGTCTTGAAGTTGGAAGTAATTGTTTCAAGGGCTTCTGCATATTCTTTCCTCATGAAAAATCTTAGAGGAATGTATACACTAGAAATATATTTTTTAGACAGTTTACTGTAATCAAACTCAGGATGTATTACATTTAAGTAAATTGCTATGTTTTTGCGTGGCTCTTCAACTACTTTCATTTTATTTAAAGAACTATTTTGGTATTTAGTATAAATACCATCTAAATCATCTTCACTAAATTGAGAAATCCTTTTCACTTTAGCAATTATTATGTTCTCAAGTTTTAATAAAGCCATTCTTCTAATTTCGTTCAATTCTTTAATGCTTGGGATAAATATATCGTTATCCATACTAATATTTATTTCTTCAAACTCAAAAGATGTATCACCAGTCTTCTTGATTTGTGAAATTATTCTTTCTTTAGTAATAGGGGCATTTATAGCTTTTTCTGGAACTAGGTTAGATATTATTTTTGTACTGATATTTTTGTACAATTTATCACTTAGTCCATAAATTGCAGCTTCCATTACAACTGGTTCGCCTTTTTTTATTGTGATATTACACTTTACAGGGAGTTTTACATGTTCTGACATATATGAATTGTGTGCATTATCCATTTGAGTTTTACTAGATAGCTTATAAATTTTATCTCCAATATGAATATTGCCTTTCATTCTGCCAATAACTACTTTGTTTCCAACTTTTGCGTTAGGAACGTTAGAGTTATTAAGCATAAGCTCAGATATTGTATATTTGGTGTTTTCTTTTTCGAAATTAATATTATCTCCAATAGCTAAGTTTTCATTTAGCAATAGCTTCACATGACCTTTGAGCTTGTTATACCCAGCAACATTTCCGACATATAGTCCCATATTATTAGGCTTTTCTTTATATATTAAGTCGTGATTAGCTTTTGTAGATAAATGCCCTGAAGAAAATCCACCGCGGTTAAATATTTGTTTAAGCTCAGTAACATCTTTTTCATCTACTTTATATTCTTTACCTGACTCATATAAATCAATATATTTTCTATAAATTCTTGTCACTGTTGCAACATATTCTGGAGATTTTAGTCTTCCTTCTATTTTAAAACATTTCACACCAGCCTCAATAAGAGCTGGAATAAAGTCTAAAGCACATAAATCACGTGGGCTAAGTAGATAGCCTTTATCAATAATCTTTTCCTTTTCGATTAATTCGTAGGGTAATCTACAAGGTTGAGCACATCTTCCTCTATTGCCAGAACGACCACCAACCATGCTCGAAAAGAAACATTGACCCGAATATGAAATACATAGAGCACCATGTATAAATGTTTCTATCTCAATGTTTGAATTTGCACAAATGTATTCTATTTCTTGAATAGACAATTCCCTTGATAATACAGCTCTTGAATAGCCAAGCTTTTCTAGTTCTTGTACACCTTCTAAATTGTGTATAGTCATTTGAGTACTTGCATGTATAGGGAGGTCTGGAAATAACTTCATTAAAAATTGTGCAAGGCCAACATCTTGTACGATTAAAGCATCTATTCCAAGCTCATAAGCTTTTTTGGCTAGTAAAACAGCATCTTCAAATTCACTATCTTTAATTAAAGTATTTAATGTAAGATGAGTTTTTACATTTCTTAATGCACAATAGTTTATCGCTTTTTCGAGTTCGTCGTAATCGAAGTTAGAAGCGGAAGCTCTAGCGTTAAATAAGTTTCCACCAAAGTATACACTGTTTGCACCATTTTGAACGGCAGCTTTTAGACATTCAAAATCACCAACAGGTGATAAAAGCTCTAGCTCATTTTTCATAAATGATATCATCCTTTCTAAAAAATATATCACCTAAAAAATCTCATTTATCGACAAATTAATTATAGTATATTTTTCTGGAAAATGCAATTGTTGTTCTTTAATTGGTTAATAGATAATAGTTTTCGAATTATGAATGTCCTGCAACGGTAGTTCTAATTAAAATAGCCTCGCTACGTCCCGACGGAGCTCCCTGCTCCGCTCAGCTATTTTAATTAGAAGCTCCCTGCGCGGACTTTAAATTCATTTTAACTATTATCTAGTAACCAATTAAAGAAAGTAATATTTACTGTAACAAAAAATGAACTTGAAGCATAATCTATAGAAAAGGATAGAGGAAAAAACAAAATTTGCCTCGGAAAGGATGTTATAATTATGCAAGAAGAAAATAGAGATTGTTGTTGCAATAATGGTGGATTTTTAGGCAACTTATTTGGAGGTTGCGGATGTGGAGATAATAGCATATTATTCTTTATACTTATATTTTTAATATTGTTCTGCAACTGTGGTTGTGGCTGCAATAGATAGGGAAAACATATTTGACCAAAAGGAACACTCCTAAAAGTCCGAGTTTTTGGACAAAAAGGAGTGTCTTTAATGTTCAAAAGATTGGACAATTTGGATAGAACTGTGAAAAAATACAAAAAATATTACCTCAACTAATCTTCCAAATCATCTTGACAAATCGCCTCTGTATTGATAATATTATAAACGATGAAATGGAGGAATAATGTTATACCCAAAAGAATATTTAAATAGTGTAAAAGATATAAATATAGAATTACTAAAAAAAAATAATATAAAAGGTCTAATATTAGATGTTGATAATACTCTAATTAACCTAGATAGAGTAATGCCAACAGGAGTTGCTGACTGGGCAAAAGAAATGAAAAAACAAGGAATAAAAATATGCATTTTATCAAATAGCAATAAAATGGAAAAGGTAGGAGCTGTAGCTAAAATTATAGAAGTGCCATATATATTCTTTGGAAAAAAGCCACTCAAGTCAGGATTTTTGCGTGCAAGAGATATATTAAAGTTAAAGAATGAAAACATTGCAGTTGTGGGAGACCAAATTTTTACGGACGTTATTGGAGCAAATAGATGCAAAATGTTTTCGATTTTAGTAAAACCTATTGAAGAAAAAGACTATCTAATCACAAGATTAAAAAGACCATTAGAAAAATTTATTATAAAAATGTATGAAAAGAAAAAAAGAAAAGAAAGTTTAAAATAAATATGAAAAGAAACAAAGGTGTGTCCCTAAGTGTCAAATAAAATTGACAAAAAGGAGTGTCCCTTTTGTCAAAGTTTAGGAGGAAGAATTGAAATGTACATTAATGATTTACATATACTAACATACTTGATAGCTGGTATAATAGGACTAATTGTTGGGCAATTTATAGATTGGTGCAATTTACGTTTGCCTGAATATAAAAAAGTTTTTTCAAAAGATTTCTTTAAGGAATATTTAAAGAATTGTAAGCCAAAATATTTATTAATGGTAATTGTGGCAGTATTATATATTGCATTATTATACTTTAATGGACTTACAATAGATACATTAAAATATATGCTACTAATACCAATGCTTTTAAGTGCGTTTATAATTGATTTTAAAATACAGATAATACCAAATAGATTAACTCTTACAATATTTGAAACAGGTCTTGTTTTTACATTTGTAGAAACTTTGCTAGAAACAAATGTTGGAATAAATATTTTTATAGATAATATTTGGGGAATGTTAGTTGGAGGAGGAATATTCCTACTAATTACATTAATTGGTGGAGCTATTGCAGGAAAAGAAGCAATGGGATTTGGCGATGTAAAGTTAATGGGAGCACTAGGGCTTTTCTTTGGCTGGCTTAACATGATTTTGATTTCAGTAATGGCATTTTTATTTGCAGCTATAGTAAGTATTATAATATTAATCACAAGAAGAAAGAAATTTAATGAATACATACCGTTTGGACCATTCATAGTAGTGGCAAGCATGATACCAATATTTATATCAACACCAGACTTATTACTAGTGTTATTGAAGATATTTTCATTAGGAACGTATTAGTAACTACTGTTTAAAGGTTTTGAATAAAATCTAGGCAATATGTATGCTGTAAATGTGGGAGATAATAGATGAAATAATATAAAAAGAAGTAATAAATGTAGTAATGAAAATAGGGGGATGCCTGATGAATCCAAAAATAAAATGGCTAAGAGATAAAATTAATATGGAAAATATGCAAGGTATGATAATATCAAATCCAGTTAATATTAGATATTTAACTGGAATTACTGCAGAGGGAATTTTGCTGATAACAAGGAAAGAAAATTTTTTTATAACAGATGAAAGATATTTAGAAGAAGTAAAATCAACTCTTACAATAAATGATGGGATAATTGTTAATGATATATCTACAATTACAAGGGATGACTATGAGAATTTTTTCATGTTTTGTGAAAATGTTGGATTTGAAGAAAATTATATAACATATGCAACATATAAAAGATATATGGAAAGATATAGAATTAATAATTTTGAGGAAACTGAAAATTTAATTGAAAAGCAACGTATGATTAAAGATGACGAGGAGATATGTTTAATAGAAAAAGCTTGTTATATAACAGATTTATGTTTTAAACATATTTGTGATTATATAAAAGAGGGAATGACAGAAAAAGAAATTGCTTTTGAAATTGAAAAGTTTTTTAGAGATAATGGAGCAGATGGCTTAGCTTTTGATACGATTGTTGCATCAGGAAAAAATTCTTCAAAACCACATGCAGTGCCTACTGATAAAAAAATTGAAGCAGGAGATGCAATTACAATAGACATGGGATGCAAATATAAAGGATATTGCTCAGATATGACCAGAACTATATTTGCAGGATATGTCCCAGTTCAAATTCAAAAAATTTATGATTTAGTATTAAAAAATGAATTACAAACTTTGAAAGAATATAAAGATGGTGCCAGCATAAGAGTAGTAAGCAAAATGGTTGAAAATGATTTTAAAATAAATGGATATGATTTAGTTCATAGTCTAGGACATGGAGTTGGATTAGAAATTCATGAAATGCCATTTATTAATGGAAAAAATGATAATACATTAAAAGCAAATATGGTAGTAACAAATGAGCCAGGAATTTATATACCAGGAAGTTTTGGAGTAAGAATAGAAGATACTTGCTTAATTACAAAATCTGGATGTATAAATTTAACGAAATCTGATAAAAATTATATTATAGTGGGAAAATGAGGGTAAAAAATTTTTTTATAATAGCTAGATTATATATTTTTTATTTTTATTTCCGGCCCCCAACTGCGTACAAACTGTACAAACTTCACATACGTTCAGTTTACAGTTTGTAAACTTGTCGGTCCCCACCTTAAGCACTCCAATAAAAATAAAAATATATAATCTAGCTATTAAAGCAAAGTATTAAAAAAGAAATATTATAAATTGCTTGATTTGGTTAGCAAAATGTGGTAGAATAGTTAATGTTAAAATTTATGTTAATTTTGAAAGGAGTAATATATATGGCAGAAGTATATATGGCAGGAGACTTTAGAAACGGAACAACATTTGAAATGGATGGAAATGTATTTAAGGTAGTTGAATTCCAACACGTAAAACCAGGAAAGGGAGCAGCTTTTGTTAGAACAAAATTAAAAAATGTTATAACAGGTGCAGTTTTAGAAAAAACTTTTAACCCTTCAGAGAAATATCCTGGAGCAGAAATTGAAAAAAGAGAAATGCAATATCTATACAAAGATGGAGATTTGTATTATTTCATGGATAATGAAACATATGAGCAAATGCCACTTAATGCAGAACAAATTGGAGATGGATTAAAATTCTTAAAAGAGAACATGAATGTAAAAGTATTATCCTATAAAGGAAATGTTTTCTCAGTAGAACCACCAATGTTCGTTGAGTTGGAAGTTACATATACAGAACCAGGATTTGCTGGAAACACTACAACAACATCAGGAAAGCCAGCAACACTAGAGAATGGTTACAAACTAACAGTTCCTTTATTCGTAAATATAGGAGATGTAGTTAGAATAGACACAAGAACTGGTGAATATATGGAAAGAATATAAAAATTGTGAGGTTGATTATGTCTGATATTAAAGGAAAATATAAAAAGATATTAGATGATTTGGAGAATAATATTAAAAATCCAGAGGATTTAATCTATACTAAGGAAAAGTTCATGGAATTAACTTTGATTTTCATGGATATAATAGATAGATTAACAGCTCTTACAGATGCTAGAATTAAAGAAATAGAAGAAAGACAAGAAGAAATAAATAGCAGGATAAGTAGTGTGCAATCAATGGTAGATGAAATTGAAGGAGATATCTATGAAGAAGATGATGGATACGAATTCGAAATAGTTTGTCCATATTGCAATTACGAATTTACTACTGACATGGCAGATGAAGAAAGAGACGAAATAAAATGTCCAAATTGTAATAATATAATTGAATTAGACTGGAATCAAGAAGACGATTGTTCTGCATGTGCAGGAAATTGTTCACATTGCTATGAGGATGAAGTAGCAGAAGAAAGTAGCGAATACAAAACTTCTGGAAAAGAAGAAAAGCAAGAAAAACAAGATGAAAATAATGAAGATGATGAGGATATGTAACGAAAAAACTCTCAAAAAGAATTTTGATTTCTTTTTGAGAGCTTTTGTGTAATAGCAAGGAGTATATTAATTGAAATGTCTATAAAAAATGTTTAAAATTTCTCCTGCTATATAGTATTCTTCTAACTTCCATTGTATTGTCTTTTACTATATAAAAAATTATATAGTTTTTTACATATATCCTATAATAATTATGTTTCCTTTTCCTATTAGAATTAAATACTTCATAAGCAGTTGGATTGATAAGCCTATCATTGATTTTTCTTTCTATAAGTTTATTCAAATTGTGTGCAGCTATGGGATTTTCTAAATTATATAAAATATAGTTTAGAATGTGTTTTAAATCACTTCTAAAAGTTTCTGAAAACTTCAAAGTATATTTATTCTGGTTTGTATTCATTAATCATTTTCTCCATTTCTGAAAAGATTTCTTCGCTTGAATAGTATTTAGCATCTCCTTTTTCTGCTTCAGCATCAGCTTCATCCAAAGATTTTTCTATATATTCATTATAATCAGCGTCAGCCATTAATTTAGAATATTTTTCAATACTCATAACAACCATTGAGCCATAACCATTCTTTGTTAAATAAACAGCTTCATCTTCTTTTAAAACTATATTTTCAATTTCTGGATATTTGTTTCTTAAATCAGATACAGGTCGTATATTAATCATAAAATCACCTCTTAAAATAATTATCACTATTTTATCATTATTTTATCCAAAAGTAAATGATATTTTGAAAAAATTAGCTTAAATTGAAGCAATAATTACTCAAATAAACTAAGTGGGTCGATGTACTCTCCGTCTACACGTACGCCGAAGTGCAGATGTGGACCGGTGGTTGCACCATTTGTAGGTCTACCATATTCATCCGAATATTGATTACCTTTTACTCCATAAACATACTTAGGACCAACATATCCGATTACTTGACCTTGAGTAACGTAGTCACCGTACTTTTACAATATAATTAGGAGAAACATGGCAATAGGTAAATTTTATGTTCCCTGAAGTTAAAGTTATGGTGTAACCGCCACCGCCTAGGAAACTTGCGAATGTTATTTGCCCAGATGTTACAGCTATAAGCTTGCTACCTTCAGGAGCTCCAATATCCAAGCCAGAATGGTATGAAGAAGCACCAGCTGTAGGTGAATTCCTGTATCCGAAATATGAATTAATTGTCGTATATCCAGGAGATGGCCATGCATAGCCGGAAGAACTGATGTCAAGTATAATGTTACCATCAGTCGCAGATGAATAATTTGCAAATTCATCTGGAAAAATTGGAATAAAAAATATTGAAATAAATAATATTATAAAAATAATTATAAAGAAAAAACTCCTAAAAGGCGTAAAAAAACTATTAGACATACATACCTCTCTTTCTAGTAATTAATTTGTGCTATAGTATAAAAAGTTTTATAATGCAATTTAAATAGAGCACATACAAATTAATTACAATAGATCTAATAGCCCCCGAAAATATTAAAAAGAATCATCTTTTCTAGTCTTCTTAAATGCAAAGAATTTACTAATAAAGAAATTCAAAATTATAACAACTATTGTGATTAAACACTTACTTACTATAAAGGGTATTGGCAAAAACTTAAACATTAAAGAACCACCAATTGACTCTATAAACATAGTAACTAATCTACCTAAAATAAATCTACAAAACTCAATAAACCTTTCGCCAAAACCTCTTGCATCAGAGTGAAATACTAAATCTCTGTTAGTAATATATGCAAAAAGTACAGCAAGTACAATAGCAATATTATTCGCCAAATTTTCATCAATATGCAAGAATATAGTCATTACATAAAATGAACCAATATTTATAAGAGTCGTTAAAACTCCAAAAACAGCATATAAAATAACTTCTTTTGTAAATAACTTTTTTACGAATTTATTTGACATTATTTTCTTGAAAAACTTGTTTTCTTTTATCTTATTTATCAAATTTATTTTTTTCACATTTATCATCCTTTATAATTTACACTAGTACTATTTGATAGAGAGAAATTATTCTAGTTTTATCTTCTATATCAAATTTACAAAACTTAACAAGTTTTATCATATAATATCATAATAGAAAAATTATTGCAAGATAATTTGGAAAACTAATAAAAGCCTTGTAACCAAAGCTACAAGACTTGAAAATTGGCAGGGGTACTAAGACTCGAACTCAGACTTGTGGTTTTGGAGACCATCGTGCTAACCATTGACACTATACCCCTATTTGAACTACTTCTATATATTAGCATAAAAAAAACATTTATGCAAGAGTAATTTGAAAAAATGTTCAAAACTCATTGAGTTTTTACATAAAATATAGTATAATAAATATTGTACTTGGGGATGTATTTGGTTTCGACAGTACTTCTGAAGTATAAATAGCGAGTAGTGGATGGTCGCTTCGGCCACTATAAAAAAGCGAAAATAAAAATAAACGCTGATAACGATAGAGAATTAGCATACGCTGCTGCCTAAGCTTAGGCCGCCCGTCTTACTAAAGCTACCTACGGCTTTGGATAAGGCGATTAACCAGTAGGATAACAAATTAAGCCTTTGTCATAGGGCTTAAGGGTAATCTAATGACTACCTAAATAATAAATTTGTTTGTTAATTTTTATTTAGGGAAATTTTTTAACAAACTGCACTCGGAGAAGTTTATATGGATGGATTATTGGACAGGAGTTCGACTCTCCTCATCTCCACCAAATTTTTAATTTCAAAAAATTTCAATATTAAATCTTAAACAATTAAATTTCTAAAAATTATCCCAAAATTTCTTAAAAATTTTATCAAAAATTGTTTACTTTTGAAATAATTTTGTATACAATATATCTAGTTATGTAAGAGTAATCAAAAGAAAAATTGAAAGGGGCATTAATCATGAAAATATTAATGTTAACATGGGAATATCCACCAAGAATTGTAGGCGGAATCGCTAGAGTAGTGCACGATTTATCAAAAAGACTAATCAAAGATGGTCATGAAGTAACTGTTGTTACATATAAAGATGGAGATGTGCCATATTATGAAAATGATAAAGGGGTAGATGTATATAGGGTAGATAACTATATGATACACCCAAACAATTTTATAGATTGGATTATGCAACTTAATTTTAATATGATAGCAAAGGCGTCAGAGATAATTAATAAGCAAGGAAAATTTGATGTAATACATGCACATGATTGGCTAGTTGCAAACGCAGCTAAAGTTTTAAAGAATTCATTTGATATACCAATAGTTTCAACAATACATGCAACAGAATCAGGAAGAAATTCTGGAATACATGATGAAACACAAAGATATATAAATGATACAGAATGGCTTTTAACATATGAATCAACTGAAGTTATAGTAAACAGTAATTATATGAAGGGTCATGTACAAGGACTATTTGGACTTCCATTTGATAAAATAAATGTAGTACCAAATGGAATAAATCTAAATAATTTTACAGGTGTAGATAGAGATTATGACTTTAGAAGACAATATGCAATGGACAATGAAAAAATAATCCTTTATGTAGGAAGACTTGTATATGAAAAAGGTGTGCAACACTTGATATCTGCAATGCCAAAGATACTTGAAAACTATCATGATGCAAAATTAATAATTGCAGGAAAAGGTGGAATGCTTGATGAATTAAGAGCACAAGCGAATAACATGGGACTTTCAAACAAAGTATATTTTACAGGATACTTAAATTCAAGACAAGTACAAAAAATGTATAAATGTGCAGATGTAGCAGTATTTCCAAGTACATATGAGCCATTTGGGATAGTAGCATTAGAAGCGATGCTTGCAGGTGTGCCAACAGTAGTATCAGACATAGGAGGATTAAATGAAATAGTAGAACATAGAGTAGATGGAATGAAGAGCTATGCAGGAAATCCAAACTCTATAGCAGACTCAGTTTTAAGCCTATTATATGATGCACAACTTTCTGCAAATGTTGCAAAAAAAGCAAGACTAAAAGTAAAAGAAGAATTCAATTGGAACAAAATTGCACAAGATACACATTACATATATGAAAGAGCGATTTGCAAGACAATGGCAGAGAGACAAGCAGAGCAAATTGCACAAGAAAAAGCAAAGAAAACAGCAAAAGCAAGAAATACAGAAAAAGAGATTACAAATTTACTAAGTTTCAAGAAAAAACATGCTTATGCATGAGAATTTAGGGACAGGCCCCAAATTCCCATTTGTGGGGAAATGGGGACAGGCCTGCAAATGAAAGGTAAGGTAAGAAAATGAATGTTTATGATACAGCTAACAGATTAGCTTATGAAATTCAACAATCAGATGAGTATAAACAATATAAAAAACTAAAAGATAGCATAATGGCAGATGTAAACTCAAAACAAAAGATAGAGGATTTTGAAAAGCTAAGATACGATGTACAATTAATGCAGTACACTGGAGAAGGGAAAGACGAAGAAAAAGCAAAAAAATTAGAAGAAATGTATGCGATGCTTGTACAGGATAATCAAATAAAAGAATATTTTGATTTAGAAGTGAAATTTAATGTAATGATAGCTGATGTAAACAAAATAATAGCAGAAGCAATAAAAGACGTACTTTAGGAGAAAAGATGGAATATATAATAATTATAATAATATGTGTAATAGCAATTGTTTTACTTAAAATAGGATTTAATGTAAAAATAAAAGATATAAAAAGGATAAAAGAAATAGGTTATGATAAAGAGTTAAATAAAATAGCAGATAAATTTGAGGATAATAAAGAAATATGCAAAAAGATTTTAGCCAAGTTAGGCAATAAAGATGTGAAAATAGAAGAAAATAGTGATACAAAAAGTAGCCTATATATAGCTTTGTCAAATAAAATAATTATAGCAAATATAAAGGATACTTTTACTAGAATTCAAACAATAGCACATGAATGTTTACATTCTGTGCAAAATAGAAAAATACTTATTTTTAACTTTATATTTTCAAATATTTTTCTTTTATATTTTATAGCAGCAATATTTCTTATACTTTTTAATGAGGGAAACAATTTAATTGTATATATAGAAATCTATACAATTCTTGCCATCATTTATTGTGCAGTAAGAAATTATTTAGAAACTGAGGCGATGAGTAAAGCAATATTTGTTGCAAAAGAATATATGGAGGATTATGCAAAAGAAAATAAAGAAATAGCACAAGGTGATATAGATACACTCACAAATAATTTTGATACACTTAATAAAATAGGAATTCCTATGACAAACTTCTGCTTAGTGGCAGGAACAATTGTAAAGATGGCTATTTTAGCTGCTTTGGCGTTGATATAAATATTAAAAATAAATGCAAATCTTGAAAAATTAAAATTAATTCAAGATTTGCATTTGCTTACTCTAAGCCAATAAACTTAGAATTGCTATGATTACCAACAACATTTACTTCAGAACCTTAGAGATATACTCTACAAATGAATCCACAATCATATTGGCCTCATGATTGTGAAAAAGTTTCCGACAGTGCGTCAAAGCATAATGCTCATCAAGCGATTTGCAAATCCCGTACCTCTTATATCCAGTTGCTCGCTGTTTGATGCACTGGAGCAGTACGTTATAATCCAAAAGCCAAAGACGGCCAATCTTAAGGTCAGGCTCATGCAATACATCAACACTTAAAGCACAAGCAGAATTTGCTTCACAACCAATATAGTTGATAAAGTCAACTATAACGGCATCAAGTAGGACAGAATCGATGCTTGGTGTATTTTTTAAATACTCTGTCCGGAAATTTCTTCCTACACTGTCGAGAAAATCAACAACATAGGATACTTCCATTGGATGTCCTTTAATGTTTTTTGTAACCATAATTATTTCCTCCTTTTAAACCCTATGAGTGATGTTTCTTCTTGCAATAAGGAGTACTAAAGTAAATTGCTTATTGCATGTGAATATTTAACATACTATTTTACATAAATCAAACAAAAAATCTTGCAACTTACATAAAATGTGGTATAATATTGTATATTAGTTTGGAGGAAATAATGTTTAAATTTTTTGTGGCAGGTAACCAAATACAAGAGAATACAATAAAAATAATGGGAGAAGATGTTAATCACATATCAAATGTACTAAGGTTAAAGAAAGGTGAGCAAATAATAATATGTGATAAAGATACAGCTAAAAGCTATATTTGTGAAATAATTGAACCTGCAAAAGAATATATTAATTGTGGAATCGTTGATTTAGTAAAGCAAAGCACAGAGAGTAGTGTGCATGTGGACATATTTCAAGGTATTACAAAGTCAGACAAAATGGAGTATATAATTCAAAAGGCAACTGAGATTGGAGTAAGAAATATTATTCCTGTTCAGCTGGAGAGATGTATTTCTAAAATAGATAAAAAATCTGAGACTAAGAAGATTGATAGATGGCAAAAAATTGCTGAGGTTGCAGCGAAACAAAGCAAAAGAGATAGAATTCCAAAAATAGAAAATGTAATAAATCTAAAAAATATTTGCCAAAACATAGAAAAATATGATATTATATTAATAGCGTATGAAAATGAAGAGAATATTACTTTAAAAGAGGAATTAAAAAAATTAGATAGAAATAAAGAATTAAATATAGGAATTGTTATAGGACCAGAAGGTGGACTATCAGAAAAAGAGGTTGCAGAATTATCTGAAAGTGGTGCAAAATGTGTTACATTAGGGAAGAGAATTCTTAGGACGGAAACAGCATCATTAGTTATATTAAGTGATATTATGTATGAATTTGAGTTATAAACAATTCCAAGAAAGGGTGGAAAATAATGCCTAAAAGTGCTGAGAAAGAAAAAGTGCAAGAGGAAAAAGTTATAGTAAAAAAAGTAGAAACTAAAAAAGCAGATAGTAATGGTGCAAATAGCGAAGTGAAGAAAGAAAATAGCAAGAGTACAGGAAAAAAGAAGAATACTAATACTTCAAATAAACCGGCTAAGGCTACTAATGAGAAAAAAGAAGAGAAAGTGGATATAGCCAAAGGAAGTGCTAGTGATAACACTGTTAAAGTTAAAAAGACTAGTAAGACTAAGACTGCTCAAAAAGCTAGCAAGAAATCTGATAAAGTAGCTGAAAAGAAAGTAAATTCTGAAAATAGTAAAGATGAAGTAAAGAAAAAAGAAACAGAAAAGAATGCAAAAGTTAGCGCAAATGACAGTAA
>CAMOBD010000027.1 GCA_946578345.1 uncultured Clostridium sp. | reverse complement strand
ACACGTCATAGAGAAATAGAAAAAGATAAATATAAGGTGCTTAATATAAATTTGAATACAGACATAAAGGAATATACAGAGAATCTTGAAAGTTACTTACAACTAATTAGAGAAGCACTAAACAAAATCCAGTCACCATATGATATGTCTATATATGGCGTAACAACAAAGAAAGCTATAGAAGGAATAAATATATTAAGCATAAATCCGATTGATGCAATAAAAGATGAGTTAAACACAAAGAAGAATAAGATATTGATATATAAGGTAAATATAAAAGAAAATACACCAGCAGTATTTTATACAAATATAATGTTCTATGAAAATTTCAACAAAACATTGCCAGTGGGAATGGATTTATCTACAGAAGTACTTATAGATGCAAACAAGTTGAATCTACAGTTTGTGAAAGAAGATAGCTTTTATATGAACTATAAAATAAATGAATTTGAATTTGGAACAAAAGAAATTGTAGTGTATGAATATGAAGTGTCGCAATAGGGACAGGCCTTTTGGCGACATTTTGAAAAGTGGGGGGAAAGATTTGACTATCTTTGCCCTCTATGTTATTTATATATTTTTTTATTTTTAATCTTGACAAAACAAACAAATGGTTGTAGAATAATAAGCGAACAATATTTTGGTAACTATATTATCTTTTAGTAAACGAGGAGGAGCTTATGGTATCTACATTACATATAAAAAATATAGGAATTATAGAGGATTTGGTTATTGATTTTAATGAAGGGTTTAATGTTTTAACTGGAGAAACTGGTGCAGGAAAAACTCTTATTATAGGTGCACTTGGAATTATAGCAGGTGGCAGATTTTCTAAAGATATGATTAGAAATGGTGAGAAATATTCTTTTGTTGAAGCAAGCATATTTTGCCCAGAAAATCCAGAGGCTGTTGATGGAAATATCATAGCTTCAAGGGAAATATATTCAAATGGTAGAAATTCGTGCAAGATTAACGGAAGACTTGTTACTGTAAATGAGCTTAAAGAATTTATGTCAGATAATATTAATATACATGGTCAGCAAGATAATCAAAATTTATTAAATCCAGTTAAGCACATATACTATTTGGATGATTTTATAGGTAGAAAAATAACAGAATTAAAAGAAGAATATTCTAAGTTATATAAAAGATATAATGAAATAAATGTAGAACTAGATAAGAATTATGGTGATGATAAGGAAAAGGAAAGAAGATTAGATTTACTTAATTATCAGCTAAAAGAAATAAAAAATGCTAAGTTAAAAGTTGGTGAAGATATAAAATTACAAGAAGAGCATAATATAATGAAGAATTCTGAAAAGTTGCAAGAAAACCTAGAAGAAGTAGATGAATGCTTGAATAATCAAGCAGTAGAAAGTGTGTCTAATTCTATTAGATGTTTGGAGAGAATTTCAGCTTGTGGAGAGGTTTACGAAGAAAAACTTTCTGAATTAAAAAGTATTTATTATGAAATACAAGAGCTTGCAAGAGATATATCTGGAATGAGGGAAGATGTTTGTTTTGATGAACAAGAAAGAGATGATGTGGAAGCAAGATTAGATGAGATATTTTCTTTGAAGAGAAAGTATGGAAATAGCATAGAGGAGATTTTAGAGTATAAAGAAAAGTTAGAAGCGGAAATTTCAGAAATAGAGAATTTAGATGAAATAAATAGTAAATTAAAACAAGAGAAAGAAATTGTAAAGAAGCAAATGTTAGAATTATGTGCACAAATGCATCAAATTAGAAAAGAATATGCACAAATTATTTCAGACAAAATAAATGATGAATTAAAAGATTTAGAGATGAGCAATGCAGTCCTTAGAGCAAGTGTAGAGAACATAGGAGATGAGAAATTTAATTGCAATGGTTTAGATAGAGTAGAATTTATGATATGTACAAATAGAGGGGAAGAAGAAAAAGAACTTTCTAAAATTGCATCAGGTGGAGAAATGTCAAGAGTAATGCTTGCAATAAAAACAGTACTTGCTGATGTAGATAAAGTGCTTACATTGGTATTTGACGAAATAGATACAGGAATCAGTGGAAAAGCTGCAAAAGCTGTGGGAGAAAAACTAAAAGCAATCTCAAAAAATCATCAAGTAATGGTGGTAACTCATTCTGCATCAATTGCAGCAAAAGGAAAATATAACTATTTTATAAGCAAAAAGACAATTAATGATAAAACATATACAGATATAAGGCAATTATCTGAAAAGGAAACTATAGAAGAAATTGCAAGGATTTCTTCAGGAGATGTAACAAATATATCAATAGCACATGCCAGGGAACTAAGAAAGGTGTCATAGATTTTTCGTTACTAGATAATGGTTTTTGAATTAAGCATGTCCTGCAACGGTAGTTCTAATTAAAATAGCCTCGCTACGTCCCGACGGAGCTCCCTGCTCCGCTCAGCTATTTTAATTAGAAACTCCCTGCGCGGACTTAAAATTCATATTAACCATTATCTAGTAACGATTTTTCTAATTTATTCCAACAATTTAGTTTACAAAAAACGGAAAGTGTTATATAATATTTTACATAAGTTTAAAAAAGTGGAGGTTTTTATGAACGAAAATAATAATGTAGAACAAGAATTAGATATGAACCAATTAATGAAAGTAAGAAGAGAAAAATTAGATAAACTTAGAGAAGAAGGAAAAGACCCATTTAAAATAACAAAATTTAATAGAACACATACAAGCAAAGAAATAAAAGATAACTATGATGAACTAGAAGGAAAAGATGTAACAATAGCAGGAAGAATTATGGCAAAAAGAATAATGGGAAAGGCATCATTTTGCCATATACAAGATAGCGAGGGGAAAATACAAAGTTATGTTAGTATCAATGAATTAGGAGAAGAAAGCTACAAAGCTTTTAAAGAGGATGACATTGGAGATATTATTGGAATAACAGGTTTTGTATTTAAAACAAGAACAGGAGAGATATCAATTCATGCTAAAGAAGTTACATTACTTTCTAAGTCTTTGAGACCACTTCCAGAGAAATTCCATGGTTTAAAAGATACAGATTTAAGATACAGACAAAGATATGTAGATTTAATAGTAAATCCAGAAGTAAAAGATACATTTATAAAAAGAACAGAAATTCTAAAAGAAATGAGAAGAATTCTTGATGAAAAGAAATATACTGAAGTAGAAACACCTATACTAAACACAATCCCAGGTGGTGCTGCTGCAAGACCTTTTATTACACATCATAATTCACTTGATATAGATATGTATTTAAGAATTGCAACAGAATTGTATCTAAAAAGATTAATTGTTGGTGGATTTGATAGAGTATATGAGATTGGTAGAATTTTCAGAAATGAAGGAATGGATATAAAACATAATCCGGAATTTACAACAATAGAATTATATCAAGCATTTGCAAATTTGGAGGATATGATGAACTTAACAGAGGAGTTGGTTTCAAAAATAGCAGAGAAAGTTCTAGGAACAACGAAAATAACATATCAAGGACAAGAAATAGATTTAACTCCTTCATGGAAGAGAGTTACTATGATTGATGCGATTAAAGAAGTAACAGGAGTTGACTTTAATACTATTACAACTGATGAAGAGGCACAAGAAGCTGCTAAAAAGGCAGGTGTTCCTGTAGACCCAATAAAAACTACAAGAGGAGATATAATTGCTGCATTCTTTGATGAGAAAGTAGAAGAAACATTAATTCAACCAACATTTATATATGAATATCCAATAGAAAACTCTCCGCTTGCTAAGAAATTAGAAAATGATGAGAGGATGACACAAAGATTTGAGTTATTTATAGGTGGAAGAGAATATGCAAATGCATTTGCAGAGTTAAATGACCCAATTGACCAATATGAAAGATTTTTAGCACAAGTAAAACAAAGAGAAGCTGGAGATGACGAGGCAAATATGATGGATACAGACTTCGTAACAGCTCTTGAATATGGTATGCCTCCAACAGGAGGAATGGGAATGGGAATAGATAGATTAGTTATGCTTTTAACAGATGAGGCATCTATAAGAGATGTGCTATTGTTCCCAACAATGAAACCATTAAACTAGAGAGGATTATGTGTATATGTATATAGATAGAAGATTAATATTTTTAATTATAGCATTAATGCTATTTAGTTCATTAATGACACTATTATCAAGAGAGAACGGATTATTAAGTTTTGTAATAACCATACCGGGTATTTTAATAGCCATAACATTTCATGAATTTGCACATGCATTTGCAGCAGATAAATTAGGAGATGACACACCAAGAAGACAAGGAAGACTGAGTTTAAATCCATTTACACATTTGGATTTATTTGGTACAATAATGCTTGTGTTCGCTGGATTTGGTTGGGGTAAACCAGTTGAAATAAATCCACGAAATTTCAATAGGACTATGTCACTTTCAAAAGCAGAGGCTATAGTTGCAGCAGCAGGACCTTTGATGAATTTTGTTATTGCAATTGTTTTTGAAATCATAGCATGTGCTGTAGTAAGATTTGCACCGGAGTTCTATTTTACTGAAGCAGGAAACATAGTATATAATATATTAACAGCAATAGTTAGAATTAATTTAGGATTAGGAATATTTAACTTAATACCATTGCCACCACTTGATGGTTCAAAAATATTATGTGGATTTTTGCCATATAATGCAAGAAATTGGATAGAAACACATAGCCAAATATTCGAGATTGTGTTTATTGCATTATGGATTGTTGGAATATTAGGCATGATAATTTCACCAATTATTGCACTTGCATATGGTGGATTGGAATATCTTTGTGCTAGCATATTTGGGTTAAGTATCATATGAATGAATAGGAGTAATGATGAAAGATATAATAACACTAGGAATTGAATCAAGTTGTGATGAAACTTCTGTAGCTGTAGTAAAAAATGGTAGAGAGGTTTTGTCAAATGTTATAAATTCTCAAATAAAGATACACGAAAAATTTGGTGGTGTAGTGCCAGAAATAGCTTCCAGAAATCATGTGGAGGCTATTTCTGGTGTGACAAAGAAAGCACTTGAAGATGCTCATATTACATATAATGATATAGATAACATAGCATGTACTTATGGACCTGGATTGGTGGGAGCTCTTTTAGTAGGTGTTTCATATGCAAAGGCTTTAAGCTATGCATTAAATAAACCTTTAACTGGGACAAACCACATAGAAGGACATATTGCAGCAAACTACATAACACATAAGGATTTAAAACCTCCATTTATATGTTTAATAATATCTGGAGGACATACTCATCTAGTACATATAAAAGATTATGATGAGTTTGAAATCTTAGGAAAAACTAGAGATGATGCTATAGGAGAGGCATTTGACAAAGTTGCAAGAGTGATTGGACTTGGATATCCAGGTGGACCAAAAGTTGATAAGCTAGCAAAAGAGGGAAAGCCTAATATAGAACTTCCTAAAACTCATGTAGATGGCTTGGATTTTAGTTTTAGTGGGGTAAAAACAGCCATAATTAATTTGCATCATAAAAATCCTGAAATTAACAAAGCTGATTTATGTGCAAGTTTTGAAAAATATGTTACAGAAATATTGGTTAATAATGCTATTAAAGCTAGCCAAGAGCTAGGAATAAAAATTATAGCTCTAGCAGGCGGAGTTTCTGCAAATTCATATATAAGAGAGCAATTCATAAATTTAGAAAAGCAAGGATATAAGATATATTATCCAGAGCCAATTTTATGTACAGATAATGCTGCAATGATAGCTTCAGCTGGATACTACAGATTTATTTCAGGAGTTACATCAGACCTAACATTAAATGCAGTGCCTAATTTGAAGATTGAGAATTAAATATTAGTTACTATTTTAAGGTCTACGAAAATTTTATTATTTAAAGCCAGTGAATATGTATGTTTTGAAAATTTATGTAGGAGCGCGCAGCGACCAAACGAGCCTTTAGGCGAGTGCGAGTTGGAGAAACCGAGCACATAATATACTAATTTAATCAACATATGTTTTAGCTGATGGCTAATGCTTTGAACTTTTTCATACTCATTTTGTGCTTATATGGTTTCGACCAGTAAGCGACAAATAAATTTGAAAAACATACATATTCACTGGCTTTTAGCATGTATAAGGTAAAAGAACCTTAAATATTAAAATATTAACAATAATTTATTAAATACCTTGCAATAAAACCACAAAAGTAATATAATGTAGAAAATCAGTAAAAGGAGAAAATCTATGGCAATATATGCAATAGCTGATTTGCATTTATCTTTCTTGAATGACAAGCCAATGGATATATTTGGAGATAATTGGGAAAATCATGCAGAAAAAATAAAGAATAATTGGATAAAAAAAGTAAATCAAGATGATACTGTTATTTTGCCAGGAGATTTTTCGTGGGCAATGTATTTGGATGATACAAAATTAGATTTTGAATATCTAAGCAATTTGCCTGGCACAAAAATTTTGCTAAAAGGAAATCATGATTATTGGTGGACAACTTTGGCAAAGATGAATGATTTTATTGAAGTAAATGAGTTTAAGGATATTTATTTTTTATACAACAATAGTTATTTAGTAGAAGACAAAATTATAGTAGGTTCAAGAGGATGGAATATATTAGATACAGAAAATGATAGCAAAATGATAAAAAGAGAAAATGCAAGATTGGAGTTATCAATACAAGATGGGATAAATAAATATGGCAAAGATAAAGAAATAATTGCTTTTATGCATTACCCACCAATCAATAAAAATGATATAATGAACTCTGAAAAATCAGAATTTGTACAAACCTTAGAGGAATATGGTATAAAAAAATGCTATTATGGACATTTACATGGAACAGCTCATAATGATGCGGTAGAAGGAAATGTCAATGGAATTGAATACAAACTAATAAGTGCAGACTATCTAAATTTTGAATTGATGAAAGTAGATTAAATACACAACTATGTAAATCTCTAAAATGTTTTAGGAAGGGAATGAAAATTAATGAGAAGAGAAGTAGAAATAAATATTCCAATGTTTATAGGTATTATAATATTAGTTGCAGTAATTACAGCTGCACTTGTATATGTAGTAAATATAGCTAGAGAAGCTATTAGTGCTGACAATGAGAGAATGGATGAAGGTTTTGAGCAAATAGATGAATATTTTGGAGTAACTGCTAATTCGGCAAAGATTGATAACATTGATAAATATAATGAAAATGTAAGACTGGGAAATACCTAGTCTTTTTTTGCATATCATAGCAAATTATCAATGATAACAAAATGGAATGCAAACGGATGGAATGTAACATCGAGATAAGCATGAAATAATGTGCCTATCCTCTATTTTTTTGCTCCCCAACCAAGAATTTCAAAAAAAAATATGTAAACTATTGCAAAATAAAAAATATGTGATATAATAAATAAGCTTATTAGTAATAAATCATGAAAGGATGAATTATATGAACGTAAAAGTAGAAAACACAGAAAACAAAAATGAAGTAAAATTAACTTTTAACATTGAAGCAGAAAAATTTGAAGAAGCAATGAAAAAGGTATATGCAAAAACTGCAAAATATTTTAATATACCTGGATTTAGAAAAGGAAAAGCACCAATGCAATTAGTTGAAAGACAATATGGTTCAGCTATATTTTATGAGGATGCTTTTAATGAACTAGTGCCAGATTTATATGATGAGGCAATTAGAGAAAATAAAGTAGAAGCAGTTAGCAGACCAAATATAGATATTGTACAAATGGAAAAAGGAAAAGAACTAATCTTTACAGCAACAGTAGAAACAAAGCCAGAAGTAGAACTTGGAAAATATAAAGGTATAGAAATTAAAAAAGTTGAGTATACTACATCTGACAAAGATGTTGAGCATGAGCTAGGACACATGGCTGAAAGAAATGCTAGACTTGTAACTGTTGAAGATAGACCAGTAGAAAAAGGAGACACTACAGTTATAGATTTTGAAGGCTCAATTGATGGAGTGGCATTCGAAGGTGGAAAAGCAGAAAATCATGAATTAGAGATTGGAAGCAATACTTTTATACCTGGATTTGAAGACCAAATAATTGGAATGAAAATAGATGAAGAAAAAGATGTAAAAGTAAAATTCCCAGATGATTATTTCTCTAAAGATTTAGCTGGAAAAGATGCAGTATTCAAAGTAAAACTACATGAAATAAGAAAAAAAGAATTACCAAAAATGGATGATGAATTCGCAAAAGATGTTAGCGAATTTGACACATTAGATGAATTAAAGAATAGTATAAAAGAGAAATTAGATGTTGAGAATGAAAGAAGAGCAAAGAACGAGACAGAAGATGAAGCTATCAAAGTTGTTTGCGAAAATGCTAAAATCGATATTCCAAATGGAATGATAGAAACAGAAATAGACAACATGGTAAAAGACCTAGAAAACAGACTATCATATCAAGGATTAAATTTAACTCAATATCTTCAAATAATGGGTAGAAAAGAAGAAGATATAAGAAATGATTATAAAGAACAAGCTGAGAGAAACATTAGAGTAAGCCTTGTATTAGAGGCAATAGCTAAAGAAGAAAAAATAGAGGTTACTCCTGATGAATTAAATGATAAGTTAAAAGAAATGGCAGAGCAATATAGAATGGAAGTAGAAAAACTTTCAGAAAATGAGCAATTAAAAGAATATGTAACAGAATCAATAAAAAGAGAAAAAGCCATAGAACTAATAGTAAGAGAAGCTAAAAAGAAGTAATAAAAATAGAAAAGTTAGGGGAAAACGAAAGTAGCATTAATTAAGTATTCCACTAACTTTTTATTACTTTATTATTACAATTAGCAGGTAAAAAATCCGTTTCATCTTGCTGGTGGATATAATTGTGTGCACCAAGTACTTGACAAAATAAATAAAATAGTTAATAATATGCAATGTAATATTTAAATAAAAATGTAATAATAAAAAAGGAGGAATTTATGATGGAAAGAAACAGTTTAGTTCCATATGTTATAGAACAAACAGCAAAAGGAGAAAGATCTTATGATATTTTCTCAAGATTATTAAAAGACAGAATCATATTTTTAGGGGAAGATGTAAATGCAACAACTGCAAGTTTAGTAATAGCACAATTATTATTCTTAGAGTCTGAAGATCCAGACAGAGAAATTAGTTTATATATAAATAGCCCAGGAGGTTCAATTACAGACGGAATGGGAATTGTGGATACAATGAACTATATTAAATGTCCAGTGTCTACAATATGTGTAGGTTTAGCTGCAAGTTTTGGGGCAGTGTTACTTGCGAATGGTGAAAAAGGAAAAAGATTTGCAACACCAAATGCAGAGATATTAATTCATCAACCACTTATTGGTGGAAATGGAATAGCTGGACAAACAACAGAAATTAAAATTCAAGCTGACCATATGATTAAGACAAGAGAAAAATTGAACAAATTATTAAGTGATAAAACAGGTCAAAGTATAGAAACAATTGAAAGAGATACAGAAAGAGACCATTGGATGACAGCTGAAGAGGCTTTGAAGTATGGTCTAATAGATGGTATCATGGATAAGAGAAAGTAATTAGAGAGGTAAATAAAAAATGGCAAGTAAGCAAAAAAATGTTAGATGTTCTTTTTGTGGAAAATCACAAGATGAAGTAGATAGAATAATTGCTGGACCAGGAGTATTTATTTGTAATGAGTGTATTAGAGTTTGTGCAAATATTGTTGAAGATGATTTGTATGAAGATGCTGAAATAACATATACACTTGCAGATAAAGAAGAATTACCAAATCCAGCACAGATTAAAGAAATTTTAGATAGTTATGTTATTGGTCAAGATGAGGCTAAGAAAACATTAGCGGTTGCAGTGTACAACCATTACAAACGTATTAATAATGCTGAAGAGAAAAACAAGGATGAGGTTGAGCTTCAAAAGAGCAATGTGCTTTTGTTAGGACCAACTGGATGTGGAAAAACACTTTTAGCTCAAACTCTTGCAAGAATTCTTAAAGTTCCATTTGCTATAGCAGATGCTACAACGCTTACAGAGGCTGGATATGTTGGAGAAGATGTAGAGAATATTTTGCTAAAATTAGTTCAGGCAGCAGATTATGATATAGAAAAAGCTGAAAAAGGAATTATATATATAGATGAGATTGACAAAATTTCTAGAAAATCAGAAAATCCATCTATTACTAGAGATGTAAGTGGTGAAGGTGTTCAACAAGCATTACTTAAAATTGTTGAGGGAACTGTTGCGTCAGTACCACCTCAAGGTGGAAGAAAGCATCCGCATCAAGAGTTTTTACAAGTAGATACTTCAAATATATTATTCATATGTGGTGGGGCTTTTGAAGGATTAGAGAAAATAGTAAAAGATAGAATTGGTAAAAAATCTATAGGATTTGGTGCAGTGATAGATAGTACTAAAGATATAGATAAATACAAAGTGTTTGAACAATTATTGCCACAAGATTTATTGAAATTTGGCTTAATACCTGAGTTTGTAGGTCGTTTGCCTATAATTGCAACACTAGAAGAATTAGATAGAAGTGCATTAATAGAAATTTTGACAAAACCAAAAAATGCATTGATAAAGCAATATAAGAAATTGTTTGCAATGGATAATGTTGAGTTGGAATTTGATGATGAGGCAATTGGTTTAATTGTTGATAAAGCAATCGAGAGAAAGACTGGAGCTAGAGGATTGCGTTCAATCATTGAAGAAATTATGAGAGATATAATGTTTGAAATTCCTTCAAATCCAAAAATAGAAAAGTGCATAGTAACTAAAGAAACTGTTGCAAATGGTGAACCACCAAAAATTATTATAAATAATAATAAAGATGTTGTAAAAAGAAATAGTACAAAAAGAATTACTACAAAAAATAATGCAACTACAGCATAAGAAACAAAGAATTATTATGAAGAATCTGAAGACAATTACTTTAAGAGTTCTTTGTAATAATTCTTTTTGTTTTTATAAAAATATGTATACAGGCAAATTGTTTAAAAGAAAATTTCTTGATAACTATGATGCCTTTATATCTAAGAGAGAGGAATGTGATAATTTATGGAAAAATTTTTGAAAAAAGCGGGATGGACTTCAATTATAACATCACTAGTATTAGCAGTAATTGGACTAGTAATGATATATAATCCAGACACAACAATGCAATTTATTTCCACAGTACTAGGAATTTTCTTTATTGTAGTAGGAGTAATAAAAATAATCAATTATTTTAGTTCAAAAGGAAATTCTACATTTTTCACAAATGATATTGCTTGGGGATTAATCGCTATAATAATTGGTTTAGTAACAATGGTTTACAGTAGCACCATAGAGAGTATTTTTAGAATAATGATAGGAGTATGGATTATATATAGTGGATTTACAAGATTTGCTTTATCATTTAGACTAAAAGGTGTTAATGATAAGGTATGGGCACTAGTGTTGACACTTGCAGTGTTAATGATTATTGGAGGATTGTATGTTACATTCTACCCAGGAGCATTAATCGTAACTCTAGGAGTAATAATACTAATTTATTCTATTATGGATTTAATTGAAAGTTTCATATTCATGAGGAATATGAAGGATATATTTTAGTTATATAAAGGAGGTAATAATTGATGTGTAGTGTTGAGGAATTGAGGTCTTATTTGGAGAATAAAAAAGCTGATTTTGAATTAATAAAACAGGACAAACCGATTCTTTCTGCAAAAGATGCAGAAGGATATTATGAAGTTGAAAAATCTGCTCCAACTTTTATTCTTGATAGTGAAGATGGATTAATTGCATGTATTGTATCTATTAGTAGAGGAAGATTGAATTTTGAAGAAATGAAAAAGAAATTTGGATATACAAAATTGAAAATGGCAGATAGAAATAAAATAGAAAAAATAACAGGATACAAAGTTGGATCTATTCCACCGATTGGACATGAATTGCCATGTATCTTTGATGATAAATTGTTAAATTTTAACTATGTGTACGCCGGCACAGGAGATGAATTAATAACCTTAAAAATTAATCCAAATGATATAAAACGTTTAAATAAGGTAATTAGTTGTCTTTCTTAAAAATTTATGAAAAAGCTTTATTTTTTTTCTAATATATTATATAATAAATGCGTAATTTTTTATATAGGAAGATAATATAATTGAAGGATATTATCTAAGGAGGATTAAACTATGGCAAAAGATGATGATAAAACTAAAATGTATAGAGTAGGAGCAGCAAATAATGCAAATAAAAACAGCAAAAAATTAAAGAGTGATGAGACAAAAAGAGTAAAAACTACAAAGAAAAAAGAAAAAAACAGTAAAAATGGAAAGCAGAAAAAACATCCAAAACTTAGAAAATTTATTAAAATATTTTTCATTTTATGCGTTTTATTATTCTTAATTGGAGCAGGAGTATTTGCGGCAATTTTCTTTGGCGATACATGGGAAATGACTGAGGAAGATTTAGTAATAAAAATGCAAAATTCAACTACATATGATAAGGATGGAGAATTGTTACATGAATTAAGTGGAGAAGAAAACAGAAAAATAATTCCTTTATCAGAGATGGGAGAATATATTCCTAAAGCATATGTGGCAATAGAAGATGAAAGATTTTATAAACATAGTGGAATAGATATATACAGAACAGCAGGGGCAATAGTTACATATATTACACATGGTGGAAAATCATCATTTGGAGGAAGTACAATAACACAACAATTGGTGAAGAACTTAATGGATGATGATGATGATAGTATAGCAAGAAAAATAAGAGAATGGTCTCGTGCATATAAAGTAGAGCAAATGCTTTCTAAGAGCCAAATACTTGAGCTATATTTAAATGAAATATTTATGGGTGGAACAGTTTATGGTGTAGAAAGTGGAGCTAAATACTATTTCAGTAAATCTGCAAAGGATTTAAGTTTAGCAGAATCAGCTTTCTTAGCTGGAATTAATGATTCACCAAATTATTATAATCCTTTTGGAGAAGAAGACAAAACAGAGACTATAAAAAATAAGACTAAACTAGTTTTAGGAAAGATGCTTGAAGTAAAAGATGAAAATGGAAATACATTCATTACACAAGAAGAATATGATGCAGCAGTTGCAGAAGTTGATGCTGGTCTTAACTTCAAAGAAGGAAAATTTACAGAGAGGTCTGACTTATCTTTCTTGGAAGTAGAGGCAATTGATGAGGCTGTAGAGGACTTAATGGAAAAATACGAAATTGATAAAAAAGCTGCAGAAGATAGAGTTTATAACAATGGATATAAAATTTATACAACACAAGATTCAGATATTCAAGACAGAATGGAAGAAGAATATTTGAAAGATAAATATTTAAAAGATGCTACAACAAAAAAAGGAAAAGAAGAAGATGCACATACTCAATCTGGTATGGTTGTAATAGACTATACTAATGGTCAAGTAGTAGGTTGTGTTGGAGGTTTAGGAGAAGATTCTCCAACATATGGATGGAACAGAGCAACATCAGAAAGACAAACAGGTTCTTCAATGAAACCAATTGTTGCAGTAGCACCAGCATTAGAAAATAATTCAATAACTGCAGCTACAGTGTTCGATGATTCAGCAACAAACTTTGGAGATTATGCCCCAGGAAATTCATATAGTGGAGGTAAAGGATTAATTACAGTTAGAAAAGCAATAGAGGTATCATCAAATATAGTTAATATAAAGATTTTAGTTGATAATGGAATAAATGAAGGACTCGACTTCTTAAATGAAATTGGTATGACACAATATAATGCAGATGATGCATATCCATCGTTGGCACTTGGAGGAACAGCACATGGTGCATCACCACTTCAAATGGCGGCAGCATATGGAATGATTGCAAATAAGGGAGAGTATATAGAACCGACATTCTATACAAAAGTGGAAGATGCAAATGGAAATATTATTTTAGAGCCAAATCAAGAGAAAAAGAGAGTAATGACAGAGGGTAATGCATATATTTTAACAAGTATATTGCGTTCGCCTGTAACAAGTGGAACGGCATATCTTTGCGATATTCCTGGAATGGATGTTGCAGCTAAAACAGGTACTACTGATGAATACAAAGACAGATGGCTTTGTGGATTTACACCATATTATGTTGGAGCAACATGGTTTGGCTATGATGAACCAGAAACAGTTAGTGGCCTTGGAATGGATAACCCAGCAATGAATATTTGGGCAGCAGTTATGGAGGATATACATGAAGATTTAAAATCAGCTGATTTTGAAAAGCCTGATAATATAGTTACTGCTAGAATATGCTTGGATTCAGGCAAAAAAGCTACAAAGAGCTGTACAAGAACTTATACAGAAGAGTTTGTTGAAGGAACTGTTCCTGATAATTGTGATGGACACAAAACTGTAGAAATCTGTTCAGAGACTAAAAAGCTTGCAACAGAATATTGTCCAAAGAAAGAAAAGAAAACATATTTATCGACACCAGAAAAAGAAGTTAATGCACCTTGGAAAACAAGTGCAGGAAACAAATATCAAACTATAAAAGATACATGTGATAAACATACTAAAGCGACAATGGCAATACAAGTACAAAATGTAGTGGGTATGACACTAAATGAGGCTAAGGCAAAACTTACAGGTTTAACAATAAAAACTGTAAATGCTACTGACAATACAAAAGAAAATGGAGTTGTATTAAAACAAAGTGTTGCAGCAGGTGAAGAATTAGTCAAAGGAGATACAATTACATTAACAATTAATCAAATAATTGAGGTGGAGCCAGAGGAGCCAACTGAACCAGTGACAAATACTGTTACAGAGCCAACTACTCCAACAACACCTACAAATACTACAACAGAGCCAACAACGCCTACAGAGCCAACTACTCCGGCTACAAATATTACGGCAACTCCAAATGCAGCAAGAACTACAGAAAGTGTAAATTAAATAAAATGTAAGATTTACAATTCATAGTTTAAAATAATCTATTAAAAGTCCGTTTCATCTTGCTGGTAGATATATATTGTGTTCTCCAAGCATTCGGAAAAATATATATCTACCACGTATAACTACAAAGATACAATAGTTTATTACAGCTTTTAAGCATATAGTACTGTAAATTATAACAATATAGAAAGGAAATATTATGTCGATTAAATTGTATAATACGTTAACAAAAACGAAAGAGGATTTTGTGCCTTTAGATAAAAATGCAGTTAGAATTTATTCATGTGGGCCAACTGTGTATAGCTATGCCCACATAGGAAATTTTAGAACATATATCTTTATGGATAATTTAAGAAGAATGCTAGAATATAATGGGTATAAGTTAAAGCATGTGATGAATATAACAGATGTAGGTCATTTGGAATCTGATGCTGATGAAGGCGAAGACAAGATGGAAAAGGCAGCAAAAAAAGAAAATAAAAGTCCATATGAGATTGCAGCATTTTATACCAAAGCATTTTTTGAGGATATGGAAAAATTAAATATAGAGAGACCAGAAATAATTGCAAAAGCAACAGAACATATTGATGATATGCTTGAGTTTGCTAAGAAAATAGTAGAGAATGGATATGGATACGAAACAAGTACAGCAATATATTTTGATGTGTCTAAACTTGACAAATATCCAGTTCTTTCTAACAGAAATGTAGATGAGCAAATAGCTGGAGCAAGAGTGGATGTTGATCCAGAAAAAAGAAATCCATATGATTTTGCAATATGGATTAAAGCACCAGCAAATCATATTATGAAATGGGAGAGCCCATGGGGACTTTCATATCCTGGATGGCATTTGGAATGCTCTGCAATGGGAAGAAAGTATTTAGGAGAAGAGTTTGACATACATACTGGAGGAGTGGACCATATACCTACACACCATGAAAATGAAATAGCACAAAGCAAGGGTGCATTTGGAAAAATACCTGCAAAAGTATGGATGCATGTAGAATTTTTACAAGTTGATGGTGGAAAAATGTCTAAAAGCCTTGGAAATGTGTATACTATATCACAGCTACAAGAAAAAGGAATAGAGCCATTAGCATACAAACTTTTCTGTTATACTGCACATTATAGAACAAAACTAAACTTCACATTTGAGGGAGCAAGTTCTTCTCAAAAAGCTTTAAATAGATTAAGAGAGAGTTATATAAAACATAAAAATGGAAATGAAGAGATTTCTGATGAAGAAATAAATGCATATAAAACAAAATTTTTAGATGCAATAAATGATGACTTAAATATGCCACTTGCTATGAGCATAGTATGGGAAATCGCAAGAAATGAAAAGAAATCTACAAAGTTGTCAAATTTGCTAGATGAATTTGATAAAGTGTTAGGATTAGATTTAAGTAATTCAGAAAAATACATTAAAGAACAAGAAAATATTGAAGTTCCTGAAGAAGTTTTAGAACTTGTGGAAGAGAGAAAAAAAGCAAGAGAAGAAAAAAATTGGTCTTTATCAGATGAATTAAGAGATAAGATAAAAGATAAAGGTTATATAGTAAAAGATACAAAAGAAGGAATGACAATAGAAAAAATGTAAGCGGAAGGAGCTTAAGAAGTGAAAGAAGAAAAATTGTCGTTTTTTAAGAAAATAAAAATGAGCATTTTCGACTTTGATGGCTATCAAGAATTAGCAGCAGAGAAAATAAGTAGAACAATAGGATATATTGTTTTACTTATGCTCATATTTAGTATAATAGTTGGAGCAATTTATGTATTCAAATTTGTGCAAGGAACAAATGCTACACGTGAATATATAGAAAATGAAATTTCCGAAATTAGTTACGAAAATTATCAGCTTACAGTAGTGCCTAATAGTGGAGAAGAAATTACAAGAATAGAACCTGAAAATACAGGAATAAAAATCATTATAAATGTACAAACTAATGATGAAGGGAAAATAAATGATACTATTAATGAAATAAGTAATACAGAAAACGGAATATTAATTTTAAAAGATAGAATAATAGTAAAAAGCGAAATTTCTACAAAAACTGTAGAATATTCATATCAAACCATTTCTGAGGCATACAATATAAATAAAATTGACAAAACAGAAGTATTAAACATCTTGTCTGGAAATGAAATAAAAATATTCATGGCGATGCTATTTGTAGGAACAATGCTATATATTTTTATAATATATTTATCAAATATTTTAGTGGACATGCTATTACTTGCTATTTTAACATACATAGTAACAAGAATAGCAGGATTAAGGCTAAAACATAGTGCAGTATACAATATAGCAACATATTCATTAACATTACCAATCATTTTAAACATTATATATTTTGTAGTAAATGCATTTACTGGATTTGTTATACAATATTTCCAATTAATGTACACAGCACTTGCATCAATATATATAATAACAGCAATATTAATAATTAAATCAGATGTAATGAAAAAACAATTAGAACTAAATAGAATTATAGAAGAGCAAGAAAGAGTAAGGCAAGAATTAAAGAGAAAAGAAGAAGAGGAAAAAGAGCAGGCAGAGCAAGAAAGAAGAAGAAGGGAACGCGAGAAAAGAGAAAAAAAGGAAAAGGAGAAAAAAGAAAGAGAAGAGAAGAAAGAAGAAAAAGGTAATTTAGGCAATGAACCTGAAGGGGATAATGCGTGAGCATTGCAATTTATCTATTTATCAGTTGGGGCTAGTAGCGTATATATTTTTTTATTTTTATTTTCGTCCCCCAACTGCGTAACAGTCTGTATAAAAAATTACAAAGAAAAAATATATACGCTACTACACAATATAATAAATATATAAATGGTAGAAAGGAAATGTTAAATGGAAGAGAAGCAAAGAAATAATGAAAAGAATAACAAAAAGCAAATAGTTTTGATAGCAGTTTTAGTGGTTTTGATGATTGCTTTGGCTGTTATGATATATTTTGTAACTTCAAATTCGGATGAAAAGAATGAAAAAGAAATTTCATATACAGAGTTAATTAATGAGATTAATGAAGGTAATGTTGAAAAAATAGAGATGACAGTTGGAAGTACTACTGTAAAGGTTAAGCTAAAAGATGTGGAAGAAGAAAAGACGGGAATAATACCAAGTACACAAGCTTTTATAGAATTAGTTCAGCAAAAAGTTGAAGATGGGAATGAAATAGAACTTATACAAAATCCAACAAATATATTTGTATCTATTTCTACAACGCTATTTTCACTATTACCAACATTACTTTTAGTGGCACTTATTATTTTATTCTTTAAAATGCAAGGTTTAGGAGATAAGGGAAAAGTATATGATAGTGAAACTACAAAATCTAAAATTACATTTGATGATGTAGCTGGATTAGAAGAAGAAAAACATGAAATGATAGAGATAGTAGATTTCTTAAAAAATCCAGAAAGATTTAACCAAATGGGAGCAAAGATTCCAAGAGGTGTTCTTCTTTGTGGACAACCTGGGACAGGAAAAACTTTAATTGCAAAGGCAATAGCAGGAGAAGCAAAAGTTCCATTTATATCTATGAGTGGTTCAGAATTTATAGAAATGTTTGCAGGACTAGGAGCATCAAGAGTAAGAAAATTATTTGAAAAAGCTAAAAAAGTTTCTCCATGTATAGTTTTCATAGATGAGATAGATGCAATTGGTTCAAGAAGAAATAGTAGTGGTGGAGCTGAATCTGAGAATAATCAGACATTAAATCAATTATTGGTTGAAATGGATGGATTTGATACAGAGGAAACAGTAATCGTTCTAGCTGCAACAAATAGGCCAGAAATGCTAGATAAAGCATTATTAAGACCAGGAAGATTTGATAGAAGAATAACAATAGGACTTCCAGACATGAAAGGAAGAGAGGCAATACTAAAAATCCATGCAAAAGATAAGAAATTTGCAGAAGATGTTGATTTAAAGAGTATCGCAGAAGATACAGCAACATTTACTGGAGCTGATTTAGCAAATATCTTAAATGAAGCCGCAATAATTGCAACAATAAATGAGCATGAAGCAATTACTAATAAAGATATAGAAGATGCTGTAAAGAAAGTCACAGTAGGATTAGAAAAACAAAGCAGAGTAATATCAGAAAAAGACAAGAAGCTCACAGCATACCATGAAGCAGGACATGCTATAGTAAGTAGCCAGCTTGAAACACAAAAAGGAGTAAAAGAAGTATCAATCATACCAAGAGGAGTAGCTGGCGGATATACAATGTATAAATCAGACGAAGACAAATACTATATCTCAAAAACAGAAATGCAAGAAAAACTTGTAGCATTGCTTGGAGGAAGAGCAGCAGAAAAAATAGTATTAAACGACATTTCAACAGGAGCAAGCAATGACATAGAAGTAGCAACAGATATAGCAAAAAATATGATAACAAAATATGGAATGAGCGAAACATTAGGACCAATTTCTATAAATACAGAAAACGACCCATATGAATTACAATTACTTGGAGAAAAATTTGGAGATGCAATAGGAGCAGAGGTAAAAGTATTACTTGATAATGCATACACCACAGCACAAAAACTAATTATAGAAAATAGAGATAAATTAGATAGAGTAGCAGGAGCATTACTTGAAAAAGAAGTAATCTCAGCAGAAGAATTCCAAGAATTAATCAAGTAAGTTGACAAAAGGGACACTCCTTTTTGTCAATTCTTTTTTACACTTGGGGATGAAACAAAGGGGACGGAGCATTTGTTTCAAATTTGAAACAAAAGGGACACACCTAGGAGTTCAAGAACCTGGATAAAAGGGACACTCCTAAATGTCCAACTTAGATTTTAATTTCTTTTCCATTCAAATAATTTAAAATTCCAGCATCAGTTTTGAAGTTAAATTTCAATATATAACTACATAACTGCTGAGTTTTATAGCCAAATTTCTTATTTACCTCATTAATGCCGTATTTCCCATCTCCTAGTATAGGATAGCCTAAATGAGCTAAATGAGCTCTTATTTGATGGGTTTTACCAGTATGTAGTTCAACATCTAAAATACTATAATTTTCTTTTACGTTTTTTTCAATCAAAGTAAAAGAAGTTTCTATTTTGACATATCCCTTTTTAGGAACATCTGATATGTATACTATAGATTTTTTATTGTCTTTAAACAAATATGCTATGAGTGTTGTCTTGTTTGAAGCAAAGTTAGGTATTCCATAAACCTTTGCTAAATAGTGCTTTTCAATTTCTTGTTTTTTAAATTTGTCAAGCAGTATGTCTAGAGCTGTTTTGTTTTTGGCAAATATAACTAATCCAGTTGTATTTCTATCCAATCTATGACATGGCTCAACATAGCTGTACTCTTTTTCCAACAAAGCAGTAAGAGAGTTATTACCAACGACCTCAATGTCAGTAGGTTTGTTTACAATCAAAATATTTTCGTCTTCATATACTTTTTGAATATTAATGTTTTTATATAATAAATCATCAACAATATAAATGGTAATCTCATCATTTAAATGTACAATAGAATCTTCATTGATTCGTACATTATTAATTCTAATATCTTTCTTTCGAAAAGCTTTATATAAAGTGTTTTTGGTGAGACCATTAAAATAAAAATATAGTACATCACTTACTTTTTTATTATCAAATTTGTTATCTATAATTAATTTTTTCATTTAAAATAAAATTCCTTTTTATAATAAATTAGCTGATAATAGTTACTGTTATCGCCTTTATGCAATATTATAACATACGTTTTAACGTACATCAATGTTTCTAGAATAAAATACAATAGTTTAATTAGATATTACAAACATATGAAGACATGAAGAATCAGACAAACTGATATTTATGTCTTGTCTTGTATCTAATGAATTTAAGCTAATACTGCCACAAACAACCGAATGAAAATGCTACAAATAGCCGAAAAATTTTCCTACAAATAACCGAAAAAATTGATAATTTAATTTTTTTGTGATATACTATAAGTATATAATCGCAAGGAGGTTCAATATGGAAGAATATAAGAAGAGAATTGCTGATAAAATATTAGAGAAAAAGTTAAAAGGAAAAGGAGCAGTCTTGATCCAAGGTCCAAAATGGTGTGGAAAAACAACGACAGCTGAACAAATTTCTAATAGCGTATTGTATATGGCAAAGCCAGAAGATAAATCACAAAACCTAACATTGGCAGACATCAATCCATCACTTTTGTTAGAAGGAGATATACCTAGATTAATTGATGAATGGCAAATTGCACCAAAGTTATGGGATGCTATAAGGTTTGAAATAGATCATCGACACGAAGAAGGGCAATTTATATTAACTGGATCTTCTGTACCTGCCAATATGGGTGATGTAACTCATACAGGAACAGGAAGATTTGCATGGCTTTTAATGAGACCAATGAGTTTGTATGAATCTGGAGAATCAAATGGAAGTATTAGTTTAGAAGATTTATTTAAAACACCAGACAATATATCTGGAATAAATAAATTAGAACTAAGTGATATTGCATATTTAACTTGTAGAGGTGGATGGCCTAGAAGCACATTTATGGATAAAGACATTGCATTAGAACAAGCTTTTGATTATTATGATGCTATTGTACAATCAGATATTTCAAGAGTTGATAATATTACACGAAATCCAGAAAGAGTAAAGAGATTGATGAAATCATATGCAAGAAATTTAGGAACGCAAGCTTCAAATGAAACTTTAAGAAATGATATTATAGCTAATGACTCTGTTTCGTTAGATACAGATACAGTTCTTTCATATATAAATGCATTAAAAAAGATTTTTGTAATAGAAGAATCGCCTGCCTGGAATCCAAATTTAAGAAGTAAGACAGCTATAAGAAGTTCTGATACAAGATATTTTGTAGACCCTTCTATTGCAGCTGCTACATTAGGAATAGGACCAAATGATTTGATTAAAGATTTAAATACATTTGGATTATTATTTGAATGCTTATGCATTAGAGATTTAAGGGTATATGCAGAGAGTATAAATGGAAATGTATATCATTATCGTGATGCAAATGATTTAGAATGTGATGCAGTAATTCATTTAAGAAATGGTGCATATGGATTAATAGAAATAAAATTAGGTGGTGACCATTTGATTGAAGAAGGAGCAAAAAATTTGAAAAGATTGCAAGATAAAATAGATACTGAAAAAATGAGCAATCCTTCATTTTTGATGATATTAACAGCTATAGGAAATTATGCATACCGCAGAGAAGATGGTGTTTATGTGGTACCTATAGGATGTTTGAAAGACTAAACTAGCAATTATGAGACAGAGCCAGATGTACAAGATGGAAAATTAACAAATGAGTTAAGTAGGCGAACATTTACATCAAGTGGTGCAACAATAGTAAGTGGAGATAGTGTAATAGATTCATATTATTATGGAGAAGGAGATAGTCGTTCTTGTACTATAGTAGATGGAATAAATAGTATAGACGCATTTAAAACAAGTGCAACGACAAATGGAGGCTTTTATATAGGGAGATATGAGCAAGGAACAGGAAATGTGTGTAAGGCTGGTGTAGATGCTTATGTAGA
>CAMOBD010000026.1 GCA_946578345.1 uncultured Clostridium sp. | reverse complement strand
AGCTATGAAAGTTATTTTACTTGATAATATAAAAGGTGTAGGAAAAAAAGATGAGGTTATAAATGCGGCAGATGGTTATGCTAGAAATTTTCTTCTACCTAGAAAACTTGCTGTAGAAGCAAATGCAGAAAATATGAGTAAATTAAATAATAAAAAAGAAGCGGCAAGCTACAAAAAAGATGTAGAAAGACAAGCTGCAGAAGAACTTGCAAAAAAACTAAAGGGAATCATGCTAAAGGTTAAGGTAAAAGCAGGAGAAAATGGAAAGATATTTGGTGGAGTAACAGCAAAAGAAATATCTGACAACCTAAAATCTCAATATAAATTTGATATAGATAAAAAGAAGATTGAACTTAAAGAAACTATTAAAACATTAGGGGAATTCAATGTCCCTATCAAACTATTTGAAGGGGTAGTAGCAAATTTAAAAGTCGAAGTAATAGGACAATAGGATTATTAGGAAGGACTGAAATTAAATGGAACTAGGAAAAATACCACCAAATGATACAGAAGCAGAGCAAGCTGTAATAGGAAGTATGCTTACAGATAAAGATGCTGTTTCTGCAGCTATTGAAGTGTTAAAAGAAGAAGATTTTTATAGAGAAGATAATAGAATTATTTTTGCAGCATTATTAAATTTATATAATAGAAGTGAGCCAATTGATATTATTACTTTAAGGTCTGAATTGTCATCAATGGGAAAATTAGATGCGGTAGGTGGTTTAGAGTATATTGCTGAACTTCCTGATAAAGTTCCAACTACATCTAATGTAGAGCAGTACATAAAAATTGTTGAGGAAAAGTCAATTTTAAGAAATTTGATAAAAACTGCAAATGATATCATAACTCTAGGATATGACCCAACACAAGAGGTTGAAAACATAATAGATAGTTCAGAAAAAAAGATATTTGAGGTAATGCAAAAAAGAAATCAAAAAGGCTATAGTTCAATAAAAGATATACTAGTTGATACATTTACAGAACTTGAGCAGTTATATAATAGAAAACAGCATGTTACAGGGGTGCCAACTGGGTTTGCTGATTTGGATTACAGAACAGCAGGACTTCATAAATCTGATTTGATATTAGTAGCAGCAAGACCTGCAATGGGTAAGTCAGCTTTTGCTTTAAATATTGCTACAAATGCAGCTGTAAGAGCAAACACACCAGTTGCGATATTTAGCTTGGAGATGTCAAAGGAGCAAATGGTAAATAGAATTTTGTGCTCAGAAGCAATGGTTGACAGTAACAAAGTAAGAACAGGGACATTAGAAGATGATGATTGGGCAAAGCTTGCAGAGGCATCAGGAATATTATCTGAGTCACAAATATATATTGACGATACACCTGGAATTTCAATAATGGAAATTCGTGCAAAATGCAGGAAAATGAAGCTTGAAAAAAATATAGGGTTAGTTGTAATAGATTACTTGCAGTTAGTTCAAGGAAGTGGAAAGAGAGGCTCTAGCCGTGAACAAGAAATCGCAGAAATAAGCCGTTCATTAAAAATATTGGCAAAAGAAATAGAAGTGCCGGTAATAGCATTGTCACAGCTATCAAGAGCTCCAGAGCAAAGACCTGACCACAGACCAATGCTTTCTGACCTTCGTGAGTCTGGTTCTATTGAGCAAGATGCAGATATTGTAATGTTTCTTTACAGAGATGATTATTATAACGAAGAAAGTGAGAAGAAAAACATCGCAGAAGTAATTTTGGCTAAGCATAGAGCTGGATCAACTGGAACAGTAGAATTATTATGGCTTGGTAATTATACAAAATTTGCAAATATTGATAAGTATAGGGAGTAGTTATGCTTGAAGAAAAGGTTTTGAAAACAATTCAAAGGTACAACATGTTACAAGATGGAGATAAAGTTGTAATTGGAGTGTCTGGAGGACCAGATTCAATGACACTTTTAAATATTTTGAATAATTTGAAAGAAAAATTGAATATAAATCTATATGTAGCACATATTAATCATATGATAAGAAAAGAAGCTGACGAAGAAACTGAATACGTTAAAGATTTTTGTGCCAAAATAAATGTAGAGTTCTTTGCTAAAAAAATAAGGGTAGAAGAAGAAGCTAAAAAACAAAAAATAGGTACAGAAGAAACAGGACGAAATATTCGTTATGAATTTTTTGAAGAAGTAGCTAAAAAAGTAGGAGCGAATAAAATTGCAACAGCACATAATAGTAATGATAATGCTGAAACAGTACTTATGAATATTATTAGAGGGACTTCGGTATCTGGCCTAAAAGGAATTGATAAGGTAAGGGATGGAAGATTTATTAGACCTATAATAGAATGTTCAAGAGATGAGATAGAAGAGTATTGTAAAGAGCAAAACTTAAACCCTAAATATGATAAAACAAATGACGAAAATATTTATACTAGAAATAAAATAAGAAATATGCTAATTCCTTTTTTGAAAAAAGAGTTTAATCCAAACATTGTAGATGGAATTAATAGATTGTCTCAGATTGCAACAGAAGAGGAACAGTTTATTAACAAAACTGTGGAAAAAGAGTATGAGAGATTGAAGATTGGTGCAAATAATAGTGAAAAAATATTACAGAGTAGAACGGATTTAAATCAAAAAGAAAACAACAAAATATTAATGCAAAATATTGAAAAAGTAAATAAATCAATAGTTTTAGATTTAAAAGAATTCAACAAACTTGATTATGTGATAAAAGCTAAATTAATTTTATATACTATATCAAAAGTTTATGGAAGTACAAATGGCATAGAAAAAATACATATAGATGATATAGTAAAACTATGTAGCAACAATATAGGGAATAAGTACTTAACACCAAAAGCTGGGATAAAAGTTTATGTGAGAAAGGGAAAAATATATATTTCTTTTGGAACGAAAAATACTATAAAAAATTTGTAACCCTAAACTTGACTTTCCGTAGAAGTCTAGTGATTGGGCGAAAAAAGTTTTGAAAAAAGCCTTGAAATAAGTGGATTTATATGTTATATTTCAAAGGTGGAAGGTTGAAAAATAATTACAATTTTAACGTTGTCAAACTTCATTTAAAATTTAATCAACGTACAAAGAGTACGTCTCATAAATTTCAAATTCGTTTTCCTAGTTAAAATTTAATTCTTTTCCAACCAGATCTTAACGTAGAAAAAATGTCGCGAAAAGGCCTGTCCCAAAAACGACAAAAGGAGGAATTGTAATTTGAAAAGTGGAATAAAAACATTAGCTATGTGGCTTGTTATAGGTATAATATTTGTAGTGCTTTTGACTTCAATATTGGATAGTGATAGTAATAAGCTTGCATATTCAGAATTACTTAGTGAAATAGAAGCGGGAAATGTTTCTGAAATAGAGCTTTCTGCAGATGGAACTACTGCTGAAGTCAAATTAAAAAATGAAAACTTTGTAAAACAAGTAAATATTCCAAGTATAGATAATTTGATGAACAATTTGCAAGACAGAATGACAACAGGAAGTGTTAAGGTAACTGAAGCTTCTGAGTCTATCTGGATGTTCATTTTAAGTTTGCTTACACCATTCGGAATACTAATTATTTTCTTGATTTTCTGGTTCTTATTTATGAGTGGAAGTCAAGGAAATGCTGGTGGAAGCAAGACAATGTCATTTGGAAAAAGCAGAGCAAGAATGATGAATCCAGCAGACAAAGATAAAGTTACATTTGATGATGTGGCTGGTGTAGATGAAGAAAAAGAAGAACTAGAAGAAATTGTAGAATTCTTAAAGAATCCAAAGAAATTTACAGATATGGGAGCAAGAATTCCAAAAGGTGTGCTTCTTGTTGGTCAACCTGGTACAGGTAAAACACTTTTAGCAAAGGCAGTTGCCGGAGAAGCTGGAGTACCATTCTTTATAATAAGTGGTTCTGACTTCGTTGAAATGTTTGTTGGTGTTGGTGCATCAAGAGTAAGAGACCTATTTGATGAAGCTAAAAGAAAAGCTCCTTGTATAATATTTATAGACGAAATTGATGCAGTTGGACGTCAAAGAGGAGCTGGACTTGGTGGAGGACATGATGAGAGAGAGCAAACATTAAACCAATTACTTGTTGAGATGGATGGCTTCTCAGCAAATGAAGGTGTAATAGTACTTGCTGCTACAAACAGACCAGATGTACTAGATAAAGCTTTATTAAGACCAGGCAGATTTGATAGACAAATTGTAGTATCAAGCCCAGATGTTAAAGCAAGAGAGCAAATACTTGAAGTTCATAGTAGAAAGAAAAAATTATCTATAGATGTAGATTTAAAAACAATTGCTAAAAATACATCAGGATTTTCAGGAGCAGACCTAGAAAATGTTTTAAATGAAGCTGCACTTTTAGCTGCTAGAAGAAATTTAAGAGAAATAGGTATGCAAGAAATAGAAGATGCAATGGTAAAAGTTACTATGGGACCAGAAAAGAGAACAAGAGTAAGAAGTGACAAAGAACAAAAACTAGTTGCCTATCATGAGGCTGGTCATGCTGTAGTAAGTAGATTTTTACCAACACAAGACCCAGTACATCAAATATCAATTGTACCAAGAGGTATGGCTGGTGGCTTTACAATGTACAGACCAACAGAAGACAAATCATTCATGTCAAGAACAGAAATGCTTGAAAATATAGTATCACTTTTAGGTGGTAGAGTAGCAGAAAAATTAATACTAGATGATATTTCAACAGGAGCAAGTAACGATATAGAAAGAGCAACTAAAATTGCAAGAGCTATGGTTACTAAATATGGTATGAGTGATAGAGTAGGAACAATTACACTTGGACAAAACCAAGAAGAAGTATTTTTAGGAAGAGATTTTGCACAATCTAAAGAATACTCAGAAGAAACAGCAGGAATTATAGATGAAGAAGTAAAGAGTATTATAGATGGTGCATACCAAAAAGCAGAATCAATTTTAAGAGAGCACATAGATAAACTTCATAGTGTTGCAGGAGTTCTTCTAGAAAAAGAGAAAATCGATGGAGACGAATTTGACGCGATTTTCAATAGCTGAAACAAAGGGGACGGAGCATTTGTCCCAAAAATGAAACAATGGGGACACACCTAAAGCAAAACAATAAAATTTGACTAGGTGTGTCCCTTTTGTTGCAAAAATGAAACAAATGCTCCGTCCCCTTTGTTCGACTTTTTCACAAAAATAATGCTTGATTTTTTTTGTGAACTGATGTAGAATAGTAACCATAAAATGGGAGTATTTTACTTAAATAAACTAAGATTTATTTTTGAAAGGAAGATACAAAAGTTGAATAAAGATAAAAGAACAAATGTATATAAATTTAAAAAGTCAAGTAAAGTAAAAAAAATAATTAGCCTAAATGAGAGATTAGGAAGAATTTTAATTGTTTTCTTTCTTATCTTAATTTTATTAGTGTTTAGAATAGGTTGGTTACAAATAGTACAAGGTGCACAATTAGAAGAGAGTATGTATAGGCAACTTACTACAAGTAAGACAATCAGTCCAAAAAGAGGAACTATTTATGATTCAACAGGGAAGGCTTTAGCTATTAGCGCACAAGTAGATACTGTAAGTATTGATCCAACAAAAATAGTAGTAGAAAATGATGATGAGCAAGCGGCGGAATTGTTGACTCAGCAACTAAAAGAAAAAGTTGCAAAGGCATTTTCTGATATATTTGACTTGGACCATGAGGAAACGTTAGAGAAAGTATCAAGTGATAGTACAAATGTAACAATTGCTAGAAAAGTTGAAAACGACAAAATAGCTGAATTAGAAGCTTGGATGAAAGAAAACAAAATATATAGTGGAATTAATATTGATGAAGATACAAAAAGATATTATCCTTATGATAACTTAGCATCTAATTTAATAGGATTCTGTGGAACTGACAATCAAGGTTTGTGGGGATTAGAATCTAAATGGAACGATATACTTACAGGTACACCTGGAAAAGTTACATCAGCACAAGATGCTGTTCAAGATCTTATACCATATGAAAATAGTACATATATAGCACCACAAAATGGTAATGATATAACGCTAACAATAGATGCAAACATACAACAGATTGCAGAGAAATACTTAAAGCAAGCTTGCGAGGAAAATAACTGCGAAGAAGGTGGAAATGTAATTATAATGAATCCAAATAATGGGGACATTTTGGCAATGGCAACATATCCAGATTATAATCTAAATGACCCATATACATTAGATTATATACCAGATAAAGAATGGGATAAAATGTCTTCAGAAGAGCAAAATACAAAATTACAGGAAACTTGGAATAATAAAGCAATTACATATACATATGAGCCTGGTTCTGTATTTAAAATAGTGACTGCAGCTGTTGCACTAGAAGAGGACTTGGCTGACCCAGATACACCAAATGTATATGTGTGCGAAGGACATGAAGATGTTGCTGGAGTTAGAATTAATTGCTCAGATACTTCTGGACATGGAAAACTAAGTTTAAGAGATGCGTTAAAGTATTCTTGTAACCCAGCTTTTATACAATTAGGACAGAAAATTGGTGCGGCAACATTATATAGATATTATGATGCGTTTGGATTTTTTAATACAACAGGATTTGCTGATATTGGAGATTCAGGAAGTTCTGGAGAAAGAAGTGGACTATTTTGGGATCTTAAAGATGTAAAAGATGTTGAACTTGCTACAATGTCATTTGGCCAAAGATTTAGGATTACACCACTTCAAATGATTACTGCTGTTTCTGCAGTTGCAAATGATGGTGTGTTGATGCAACCAAGGATTGCAAAAGAGATTAAGAATACTGACACAGGGGCAATTACAACAATAGAACCAGTGGAAGTAAGGCAAGTAATTTCGAAAGAAACTTCTGAAACTATGCTAGATATGTTACAAACAGTTGTAGATAATGGAACAGGTAAATATGCACAAGTTAAAGGATATAGTATAGCAGGAAAAACAGGAACATCAGAACCAGACTATTCTAGTGAAAATTCAGGATTTGTAGCTTCTTTTGCTGCAATATCACCAGTGGAGAGTCCAGAAGTAGTTGTTTTAGTTACTTTATATGGACTAAAAGGAGATAATCATAATGGTAGTACAGTTGCAGCACCAGTGGTGGCACAGATCTTAAAAGAAGTATTACCATATTTAGGCATTCAATCTGATACAACAGACAGTGATACATCAGCAGAGACAACTGCACTTTCAAATGTAAAGAACAAGACAATGGCAGAAGCAAAGAAAATAATTGAGAATCAAGGATTTGAGTGCGAAATTTCAGGCAATTCAGATGATATCGTAAGTGCACAAATGCCAGTAGCAGGAACACAACTTATTGAAGGATCTATAGTAAAACTATATTCAGAAGACAGAGATACAAGAGTTTCACAAAATGTTCCAAATCTAAAAGGAATGACATTATCAGAAGCAAAAGCTGCATTAAAGAATAAAAAACTAAACATTAAATATACAGGAAAAGGCAGAGTAACTAGCCAAAGTATAGCTGTAGATACATCTGTAGAAGAGGGTACTGTAGTTGAGGTGGTTTTACAGGATGAAATAGTGGAGTAAACAATGTTTGAAAATAAGTGAGTTTTTAAGTAAGATGTTAAAACTGTAAGTTTGTTTACAAAGTAAGTATTTTGAATAATGAAAAATTAGAGAGGGATGAAACTAAGTGACAAGTAGTTTGGAAGAAACAAAATTCATACTAAAGAAGTACAATATTACTGCAAATAAGAGACTTGGACAAAATTTTTTGATTGATGATAATACAATTGAAAGTATAGTAGAGATTGCAAAGACAAATAAAGAAGATTTGGTTATAGAAATTGGACCTGGTTTAGGAACGCTCACTTCTAAGCTACTTGAAAATGCAGGAAAAGTTATAGCAATAGAGCTAGACGAAAAGATGATAAAAATATTGGAAGATAGATTTAAGTTTTACAACAACTTTATACTACTAAATGAAGATGTGCTAAAAGTTGATTTGCAAAAGCTAATAAACCAAAACAAGGGAGAGCTAAAAAATGTAAAGATAATTGCAAATCTTCCATATTATATAACAACACCAATTATAATGAAACTACTAGAAAATAAGCTTGATATAGAGAGCATAACAGTAATGGTACAAAAAGAAGTAGCAGATAGAATTACAGCAACGCCAGGAGATAAATTATCTGGAGCAATTACATATAGTGTGGACTATTATGCAGAAGCAACATCGGAAATATTTGTAGATAAAAACTCTTTTATACCAGCTCCAGAAGTAGACTCAGAAGTAATAAAATTAAAAATAAGGAAAGAGCCTAAAGTAAAGGTAAAAGATGAAAAACTATTCTTTGATATAATAAAAGCAAGTTTTATGCAAAGAAGAAAAACATTATTAAATGGATTGATGAATTCAAAATTATTTAATAGCAAAGAAGAAATACTAGAAATATTTAGTAAAATGAATTTAGACCCTCAAATAAGAGGGGAAAAGCTTACAATAGAGCAATTTGCAGAACTAGTGAATTTGAAAAATTGACAAAAGGGACACTCCTATTTGTCAATTTTATTTTACACTTCGGGACACTCCTAGTTGTCAAATTTTTTTTGATATACCCATTCCCAAACTCAAACAAATATGGTATAATAAAAATGTATCAATGTGAAAAATAATGAGGAAGGGAGAGAGCTTTAAATGAATCAAATTTTAGTTACAGAAAAACTATATGTAACCCCAGATTTGAAAAGAAAAAGAAAACTATACAAAGTAGTATTCTTTATTTCTGTTCTTTTAGTATGCTTACTTTCCTCATATTACATATATGCAGAATATGATAGGGGTAAAAGTGAAGAAGTTTCTCAGGTTTTACTTTCAGAAGTAAAGTCAGATGATGATACAACGAAAAAGTCTACTAAGGATGATGCAATAATTATTGTTTTAAATGAAGAGGATTCAAATGAGCAAGAATCTGTAGCTAATGAAGTGGTTAGTAGTACTATTGGAGATATTACATATACGACTGAAGCAATTATTACAATACCTAAGATAGGAATTACATATCCGGTACTATCTGAGACATCTGATGAACTCCTAGAAATATCAGTTAATAGGTATTGGCCTGAACAAGATAAAATGAAACCAAATGATATTGGTAATTATTGTATAGTAGGACATAATTATAGAAATGGTAAAATGTTTGGTAGACTTTCAGAACTTGAAAATGGTGATATAGTAGAATTAGAAGATATGTCAGGAAGAACAATAGAGTATGAAGTATATAACAAATACGTAGTAGAGCCAACTGATACTAGTTGTACTAGCCAGATGGCAAACGGAAAGCCGTTAACTTTTAGAGAACTTACATTAATAACTTGTACTAATTACGGAACACAAAGATTAGTTGTAAAATGTAGAGAAGTATAGAAATGAAAAAATCATAGGTGCAATAAAATAAACTCTTAGAGTTAAAATCTAAGAGTTTTACTTATTCTAAAATTAGTTTAAATATATTAATTAATAATCAAAATTAAATCTCATTTTTTATAGTTTGAATCAAATTAGGCATATCAATTTCTTCATTAGCAAATTGTTTGAACAAATTAACATCTTCATCTGTAATTGTCATTCCTTCTATTGCCAAATCATTTTTTATATTATCTATATTAAAGTTAAAAATATCTTCATTAAACATATTTTCATCCTCCAAATTTCATAATTATTTTAAACAACCTACATATATATTATACCACAAAATAGCCTAAAAGTCCAGTAAAATAGCAAAAAAAGTCATTCGTGAATTGATATCGAGAAGAAGTATATATTTTTTCTTTAAAAATAAAAAATATATACTTCTTCTCTAAAAAACTAGCCTTGAATTGTAACTTCTTTTTAGAGATTACATATAATAAGATAAATGAATATATTTGGGAGGATTATTTCTATGGCTAAAATAATAGTGTTTAATAATGATAGTGACCGTATGGAAACATATTATAGAGGAGAAAGCGAGCCGATGCCATATAATACTAACGGTACTCTAAGAGTAAGAGAGTTTAGAGGGTCTAGTAATTCGTCTACTTTGTGGACTACAAAAAGGACAATGCAAAGTTGGAATAGCCAAAGGTACATTTATGGTGCACCTATACCAGTAGGATTTGCTTTTAAGAGACCTTGGGAAGGTGGACATGGAACTCAAAGCCAGCATTATGCAGGTGTGGCATTTGATGTGGGGCAAACTTTGTCTCAAACACAAAGAACAAGACTTTGGAATTCAGCAAATAATTCTGGGGTCTGGTCATTTGTAGAGCCAATATCGCTCACTCCTACATGGGTGCATTTTGATAAAAGATTCGGAAAGCCAGCTTGTTCATCTGGAGGATATCCATTAATAAAAAGAGGAAGTATTAGCACTTATGTACTAATTGCTCAAGATGATTTGAATACATTAGGATATAGAACAGGAGGTTTAGATGGAATATTTGGTGCAGCAACTCAAAATGCTGTAAAAAGCTATCAATCAAGAGTTGGACTTACCGCAGATGGGATAGTTGGATGTAATACGTGGAGAGCACTCCAAGAGGCTGTTGTAGGAACTGGAAGAACGAGTACGACAATCGATTAGAAAATTTAGTGAAAATATTTGAAAGTACAAAATAGTGTGGTATAATATGTGCAAAAGAGAGGAAATGCACATGGGAAAAGATGTTTATGAAGAGAGAAATTCAAGTTATTGCTATGAAAATACAAATACTTTGATAAATAAATTGGATATACGAGATAGTAAGGTTTTGCAGAAGTATGAAGCCAAAATTACAGCTGCAAAACTTTTAGCTTTGATGCAAAAAGGGATTATTGGTAATTTTGATGTAAAACATATAAATGCAATTCATCAATATTTATTTGAAGACATTTATCCTTTTGCTGGAAAGCTTAGAACAGAGAATATTGCAAAAGGTGTATTTAGATTTGCAGAATGGGAATACATAGAGCCAGAGCTTGAAAGATTATTAAATGAACTAAAACAAGAAAATTACTTGGATAAGCTACCTAAAGAAAAGCTGGCTGAAAGATTAGCGTACTATTTATCAGAGCTTAATGTGCTTCATCCATATAGAGAGGGGAATGGAAGGACAACCAGAGAGTTTATTAGAGAGCTAGCTCTAAAAAATGGGTATATATTGGATTTAAGAAAAGTATCGCCAAAAGATTTTCTTAATGCGTGCATAAAATCAATTGTCGACACAAGTGATTTGACAAATTTAATACATGAGTGTTTAATAGAAAAATAAATTATGCAAAAAATGTAGGAAAGTCAAGCTTAATGTGTTATAATATAGTAAGTGGATAATGAGAGGAGGAATTTTAATATGCCAAAGATACCAACTAAAATAGACAATGTAATCCAAGAGTTTATTAAAGGAGTTAAGGATATATTAGGAAAAAGAGTTAAAAAAATTATACTATATGGTTCGTATGCAAGAGGGGATTATAACAAAAGTTCAGATATAGACATTATGATACTAACAGACTTAAATGAGGATGAAATAGCTGAGTATAGAAATAAGATTTGGGATTTTGCATATGATTTAGAGTGGGATAATAACTTTGATATTACACTTTCTCCTTTGGTAAAAAATATAACAAAATATAATCAAAGGATAACAGTAGTGCCTTTTTACATGAATGTACAAAAGGAAGGAGTGGTTTTAAGTGGATAATAAAGAATTCACTGTAAAGGAATTTGCAATGTATCGTCTAGAAAGAGCAAAACAAGAGTGGAAAGATATATAAAAAAACAGTAAATAAGTTAGGACAGAATAATGCTTGAAATAGCTATAAAAGCAAGCATTATTCTGCTTTTATTATGTCTACAGCACAAAACGAATGTTTGCAAATCTTAGAGACACAGGCATTTTCTCGAAAAAAAATTTGAAAAAATTTCAAAAAACACTTGCAATTTATAAATACTTGTATTAAAATCTAAGTGAAGTGGAGAGAAGTGGTAAAAAGTGGTTAAAAATGTGAGAGAGGTGAAACAAAGTGCTAATTGGTGAATATGAACATTCTCTAGATGCAAAAGGCAGATTAATAATGCCAGCAAAACTTAGAGAAGACATAGGTGAAAAGTTCATAGTAACAAAAGGATTAGACGGTTGTTTATTTGGTTTCTCTCAAAATGAATGGAACAATTTCCAAGAAAAGTTAAAATCACTTCCACTTACAAACAAGAATGCTAGAGATTTCGTAAGATTGTTTTTATCAGGAGCAATTGAATGCGAACTAGACAAACAAGGTAGATTTCTATTAACAGGTAACCTAAGAGAATATGCACATCTAGAAAAAGAAGCTGCAATCATAGGTGTAGGTACTAGAATAGAAATTTGGAACAAAGACAAATGGAAAGAATACAATAGCGAAGAAAATATTTCAGCAGATGAAATTGCAGAAAATATGACTATGCTAGGTATATAACTTTAAAAAGTTTATATAAAAACTAAAGACAAAATCTAAAGATACGAAAGATGTTAATCCTCATTTATTAACAAAAGAAGTCTAGATACAACGAAAGATAAAAATTTTAAAAGTAAACTAAGGACAAAATCACTTAAATGTGATTAAGTATTTTACAAAAGACAAATATATTAAATAACACTAAAGAGAAAATAAAATTAATACAAAAGACAAGTAATTTAAGAAAATTTTAAACAAAAGATAAATAAAAAAAATTACTAAAGACAAAAATATAATTTACAAAAGATAAGTTTAGGTTAAGAATTAAAACAAAAGAATTAATAAAACAAAAGATTTTCTAAATCTCTAAAGATAAAAATGTTTATAGTAATAGACATTTACAAAAGAAAAATTTACAAAAAGTGCACAAGAAAAATAAATATAAAAACAAAGGAATGTTAACACGCAAATGACGAAAATTGCTGATATATAAGTAATTTAAGACAAGCATACAGTTGGTATATTTTTATGCCAACTGCTTATGCTATCATAAAAAATTAAGCTATGAGGTGTAACAATTGGAATTTAAACATAAAAGCGTTTTATTAAATGAATGCATAGAAGGATTAAATATAAAACCAGATGGAATATATGTAGATGGAACAATGCGGTGGGGCAGGTCATAGCGAAGAAATTGTAAAAAGATTGTCTAAAAAAGGATTACTTATAGGAATTGACAGAGACGATGAGGCATTGGAGGCAGCAAAGAAAAGATTAGAAAAATATAAAAATGTTAAATACATTCATGGTAATCATGATGATATAAATATATTACTAGAGGACATTGGAAAAGTAAATGGAATATTACTAGATTTAGGAGTTTCATCATATCAACTAGATGAAAAAACAAGAGGATTTAGCTACATGGAAAATGCACGATTAGACATGAGAATGGATAAAACTCAAGAGCTTACTGCAGAAGATGTGGTTAATGAATATTCAGAAGAAAAATTAGCAAATATAATTTATAAATATGGAGAAGAAAGATTTTCAAGAAATATTGCAAGGAATATTTGCAAAGAAAGACAAACAAAAAGGATAGAGACTACTGAAGAATTGGTAAACATCATAAAAAATTCAATTCCAAAGGCAAAACAAAATAGCGGACATCCTGCTAAAAGAACATTTCAAGCAATACGAATAGAAGTAAATAATGAGTTAGAGCCATTATATAATACAATTTTAAACTCAATAGAATGTCTAAAAGAAAATGGAAGACTTGCAGTTATTACTTTTCATTCATTAGAGGACAGAGCAGTGAAAGAAGCATTTATTGAAGCAGAAGGAAAATGTACATGCCCAAAAGATTTACCATATTGTGTATGTAATTATAAATCTTATGGAAAAATAATAACAAGAAAACCAATACTTCCAAGCAAGGAAGAGCAAGAAGAAAATAGCAGAAGCAAAAGTGCAAAATTAAGAATATTTGAAAGAAGAGAAAAAGAAATAAAACAGTAAAGTAAGACAAAAGAAGAAAGAAAAGAGGTGAAAGTAACTTATGGCAAATTACAGGTATAATAGATACCAATATGAAACTAGCCCTAGAAAATTAGAGCCAGATTATGAGCCTATAAAAGAGCCATATTCTAAGAAAAAAAGCTCAACTGTAAGCAAAAAAGTAGAGAAACCACAGGCTAAGAGACAACTAAAATCTCATTTTAAGGCTATGATATATGTACTATTAATATTTGCTAGCTTATTTGTTATAAGTTATAGAAATTCACTAATAAATGAAAGCTTTAATAAAGGCGAAGCACTAAAAGCTAATTTGGCGGCAATACAAAAAGAAAATGAACAATTAAAAGTTAATTTAGAAAATAGTTACAATTTGAGCAATATAGAAGAACTTGCAAAAACAAAATTGGGAATGCAAAAATTAGATAATAGCCAAAAAGTATATGTAAGTTTAGACAAGCAAGATTATGTGGAGCAAGCAAGTGAAGAGGTTGTAATGGAAGATAACCAAAATTGGTTTGAAAAATTCTTAAATACATTGTTAGGAAAATAGAATACTAAAGGGGAAAGGTTTTAGTATTCTATTTTTGTGCAATTGGGGACAGACCCCAATTGCACACTTTCTATCTAAACCTAGTCTTTTTTCTTATCTAAACGAATACAATTAGTTTAGGTTGAGGTTGAAAACCAACCAGATTTATGACTCTAGGAAGGAAAGATAAGAAAATATGAAGAGTGATGAAAGAAAGGAGAGCAAAAGAAGAAAAAGACTAGAAAAAAATTTAGGAAGAGTAGAAAGAAAAAGTGAGAGAACTAAAAAAGTAGTAATGCCAAGGTTTGATAAGAAAGAAATATTAAAGATAAAGAAAGACAAAAATGAAAGGACAGAGAATGTTGAAAAATTAAGAAAAAAGCTTGAAAATAAACAGAACAAGAAGTACAAGAAACAAATAAAGGAAGATAGGGTGAAAGTAGAAGAAAAATATAGTGAAATAAGTAGAAGAAAAAGATTAAAGTTTGCAATGGTTGCAGTTTGCCTTATTTTTTCTATATTTATAGGAAGAATTGCATGGATACAATTTATAGATGGAGATAAACTAAAAGAGATGGCATATGAGCAGCAAAGCTTGGAAAGAGCAGTAAATCCACGAAGAGGCACTATATATGATGCTACAGGAAAAACAATTCTTGCTGTAAGCAGTACAGTAAATACAGTGACAGTAAATCCTACGAATATATCTAGTGAGAACAAAGAAAAAGTAGCAGAAGCTCTCAGTAATATATTCGAATTGGACTATGAAACTGTTTTGAAGAAGGTAAATAAAAAGACATCAATAGAGACTATTGTAAGAAAAGTGGAAAAAGAAAAGGCTGATGAGCTTAGAGTTTGGATGGCAGCAAATAATATAGAAACTGGAATAAATATTGATGAAGACACAAAGAGATACTATCCATATAATAGTTTAGCATCTCAGGTGATAGGATTTTGTGGCTCAGACAATCAAGGATTAGATGGAATAGAAGCGATTTATGAGGAAGAACTTCAAGGTGAAAAGGGAAGAATTACTAAAGTAACAGATGCTAATGGTGGAGAGATTGAAAATGAAGGAGAAAACTATACATCTGCGATAGATGGAAATGATTTAGTATTAAGTATTGATGCAACAATACAAGGAATTGCAGAAAAGTATCTTGAAGAAGCTTGTATTGATAATGTGTGTACAGATGGTGGAAATATAATTGTAATGAATCCAAAAACTGGAGATATCTTGGCAATGGCAGGGTATCCAGATTACAATTTAAACGAGCCATATGAGACGACTATTGAAGAGTTACAAGGAAGCTGGGATAGTTTATCAGAAACTGAGCAGATTGCAGAGATGCAAAAAGTTTGGAGAAATAAAGCTGTAGCAGATACATATGAACCAGGATCTACTTTTAAATTGATTACTGCATCTGCTGCATTAGAAGAAGGAATAACTACAACAGATAAAGAAGGGGAATTTTGTTGTACAGGAGGAATAACAGTAGCAGGAGTACGTATAAGTTGTTGGAGATATTATAATCCACATGGTTCAGAAAGTTTAAGGCAGGCTCTTATGAATTCATGTAATCCTGTATTTATAGGATTAGGTCAAGAAATTGGAGTGAGCAAATACTATGATTATCTTGAAAAGTTTGGATTGCTAAAAAGAACAGGAATAGATTTGCCAGGAGAAGCGGGAAGTATATTTCTTGCTGAAGATAAAGTTGGACCAGTTGAACTTGCCACAATTTCATTTGGGCAAAGATTTGAAATAACACCAATACAAATGATTACAGCAGTAAGCACAATTGCAAATAAAGGTACATATGTAAAGCCACGTATTGTAAAGCAAATAATAGATAGTGAAACAGGAGAGGTTACAGACGTTCCAGTAGAAGAGACAGAAGGAGTAATATCGCAAAAAACAGCAGAAGATGTACTTAGCATGATGGGCAGTGTGGTAGCAGAAGGAACAGGAAAAAATGCACAAGTAGCAGGATATTCTATTGGTGGAAAAACAGGAACTTCAGAAGATGGTGTAAACACAGGAAAATATGTAACATCATTTATAGGAGTAGCACCAGTATCTGACCCAGAAGTAGTGGTACTAATAACTTTGTATAATCCAACAGGAGAAGGAGGACACCAAGGAGGAGGAGTAGCTGCACCAATAGGCTCACAAGTGTTAGGAGAGGTGCTTCCGTATTTAGAAGTTCAAAAAGATAATGTTTCAGAAGATGATATTAAAGAAGAAGTCGAAGTACCTAATGTAATAGGGCTAACGGTTAGTGAGGCAAAGAAAGCATTAGAAGAAGCTGGACTTGAAATAAGTTATGAAGAAACCGAAGAAGATGTATCAGATAGGACTGTTACGAGTCAAGTACCTGCAAATGGAATAAAAATCTACGAAGGAACAAAAGTAGTGGTTAGTTACAATTCCCAATAATAATAGTAGGCTAAGATGGGTAGATTATATATTTTTTATTTTTATTTCCGTCCCCCAACTTCTTCGCAGAAATAATAAGTCGATAAAGAGTAAATTTTGAAAAAGTATGTACAAATTTCAAATTTAGTTATATAATGTAAAAGGCATATTTTAAAATAAAGAGAGAGGAGAATCTAAGCTATGGACTTAAAAAAGATACTAGCTGGATTAGAGGGCTTAAAAGTAAAAGGAAGCCTAGATATAGAAATAAATAATGTTAGAAATAACTCAAATGATGTAAGTACTAATGATATGTTTGTTGCTGTTAAGGGCTTTGATTCTGATGGGCATGAGCATATTGAAGAAGCGATAAATAATGGCGCTAAAGTAATATTAGCACAAGAAGATACAATAAATAAGAATGTTATAAAAGAGATTAAAGATGATGTGACATTGGTTTTGGCTAAAGATACAAGATATGCATTAGCTATATGTGCATGTAATTTTTATCAAAATCCATCTAAGAAATTTAGGCTTATAGGAGTAACAGGTACAAAAGGAAAGACTACAACTACGTATATGATAAGAGATATACTTGAAAAAAAAGGTATAAAAGTTGGATTGATTGGAACGGTTGCATCATATGTAGGTGATAGAAAAATTGCTAACAATGAAAATACAACACCTGAGAGTTTGAAATTACAAGAAATATTTAGTAAAATGTTAGAGGAAAAATGTGAAGTTGTTGTAATGGAAGTGTCTTCACAAAGCTTAAAATTAGAAAGAGTAGCGGGATGTGATTTTGATATAGGTATATTTACAAATTTATCAGAAGACCATATAAGTGCTAAAGAGCATCCTGATATGGAAGATTATTTCAATTCAAAAGTGAAATTATTTAAGATGTGTAAAAAAGGATTTATTAATGCAGATGATGTATATGCTACTAGAATACCAAAACTCGCTCCAGAATGCCAAATTTCAACATATGGAATAGATAATCATTGCGATTTACTTGCAAAAGACATTACTGTTACAAATCAATATGTTGATTTTAAAGTAAAAATAGGGGATAAAAATGAGAGAGTAAAAGTATCAATTCCAGGAAGATTTAGTGTATACAATTCTTTAGCTGCAATAACAGTGGCACTCGGGTTTGGTGCTACAGCTGACAATATAAAAGATGCATTACTTGATATAAGAGTGCCTGGAAGAAGTGAATTGGTAGACAATAAACTTGGACTTACAATTATGATAGATTATGCACATACACCAACAAGTTTGGAGAAAATATTAAGTTCTGTAAAGATATATACAAAAGGAAGAGTTATTTCTGTATTTGGATGTGGTGGAGATAGAGATAAAAATAAGAGACCTATGATGGGAGAAGTATCTGGAAGAGTGGCTGACTATACAATTATTACTTCTGATAATCCAAGAACAGAAGCCCCAGAACAAATTGTAAAAGATGTTGAAGAAGGAATAAAAAAGACAAACGGAAAATATGAATGTATAGTAGATAGAGTAGAAGCTATAAGAAAAGCAATAAAAATGGCTAACAAAAGGGATATTATTGTGCTTGCAGGAAAGGGACACGAGCAGTACCAAGAAATAAACAAAAAAAGATATCCTTTTGATGAGGTTGAGATTGTGAATAAAATTATAGATGAAATTAGCTGAAAGAAATAGAAGGACGAAGGAGGAAAAAAACTATGCAGTATCAAAATAAAATATTAATACTGTCATTTGTAGCGAGTGTAATATTATCATTGATAATTGTACCAATATTAAGAAAATTAAAAGTAGGGCAAATAGAAAGACAGGAGGGACCACAATCTCATCTAAAAAAACAGGGCACACCAACTATGGGTGGGATAATAATGATACTAGTCTTGATAGCAGTTGGAATATTTGTGTTCATGGATTATAGAGTGGACCAACCAGAAACTGCACAAGCAATATTACCACTAATAGGAGTGGCTGTGGGATTTGGATTTATAGGTTTTATAGATGATTTTAAAAAACTAGTATTAAAAAACACTAAAGGCTTAAGCCCAAAAGCAAAAATGTTGGGACTTCTAATCGTTTCAGTTGTATATACAATAGTTTTAGTAAATGTTTTTAACATAGGAACAGATATATATATACCATTTGTGAAAGAGTATATAACTTTGCCAATATGGCTATATGTACCATTTGCAGTGCTAGTAATGCTTGCAGCAACAAATGCAATTAATTTAACTGATGGAATAGATGGCTTATCTACAAGTGTTACTACAATAATACTTGCTTGTTTAACAGTGATATCAATATTACTTGGAATAAAAGAAGTAACAGTAGTAGGAACAATTTTAATTGGAGCATGTTTAGGATTTTTATTATTCAACTTAAATCCAGCAAAGGTAATGATGGGAGATACAGGCTCATTAATGCTAGGAGGCGCAATTGCCGGAATTGCATTGTACTTAAAAATGCCACTACTATTGTTGATTATAGCTATAATACCAATAATAGAAACATTATCTGTAATGATACAAGTAGCATACTTTAAGAAAACAGGAAATAGAGTATTTAAAATGACACCTATTCATCATCATTTTGAATTATCTGGATGGAAAGAAAATAAAATCGTGTCAGTATTTAGTTTGATTACTTTGATTTTCTGTATTATAGGGTTATATGCTATTTAGTTTGAAAAACTTGTACGAAATTATGTTACTGTTTAATGGCTTTAAAATTATACTTGTCCTGCAACGGTAGTTCTAATTAAAATAACTTCACTTCGTCCCGACGGAGCTCCCTGCTACGTTCAGTTATTTTAATTAGAAACTCCCTGCGCGGACTTCAAATTCATATTAGCCATTAAACAGTAACAAAGAGTTAACAATTTACAAAAGAAATGAAGAATGTTCAATTCGGAAAGGATTGATTTACAAAATGCAAAATAAAACAAAAGGAGTAAAAAGAACGAAAAAAACTCAAGTCGATTTTGTTCTTATAATAATCATAATAATACTTCTATCATTTGGAATTGTGATGGTTTTATCAGCAAGTGCTCCATCAGCCCTTGCTGAAACAGGTGATAGTTATACATATGTTACAAGACAAATGATATTTGCAGTTATAGGTTTGGCTATAATGTGGTTTGTTTCTAAAATTGATTATAGAATATATAAGAAATTCTATTGGGCAATATATTGGTTATCAATAGGAGTATTGTTATTAGTTTTGATACCTGGTTTAGGATCTTCTGCTAGTGGAGCTAAACGATGGATAAATTTAGGATTTACACAGTTCCAACCATCAGAGCTTACTAAAATAGGAATGATTGTATTTTATGCTGGATATTTGACAGACCATAAAGCAGATTTGAGAAGCTTTAAAAAAGGATTTGTAATTCCACTTTTATATATAATTCCACCGGTAGCAATTGCTTTATTCATACAAAACCATTTAAGCGTTGGTATTGTAATGAGTGCTATAACATTTGTTATGATGTTAATGGCAGGATGCAGATTAATATATTTCATGGTAACAGGACTTGTAGTAGGTGGTGGAGGTATTGCAGCACTTGTTGCATATTTCCAAATGGCAGGTGAGAGTGCAGGAGATGCGAACTTTAGACTTGGAAGAATATTAAACTATATGGACCCATGGCAAGATCCAACAGGAGCAGGTTGGCAAACAATTCAAAGTCTATATGCAATAGGCTCAGGAGGACTCTTTGGAGTGGGGCTTGGAGAAAGTAAGCAAAAATATCTATATGTTTCAGAGCCACAGAATGACTTTATATTCTCAATATTAGCAGAAGAATTAGGGTTTATAGGATGTATAGTTGTAATAGTGCTATTTGCTCTATTTATTTGGAGAGGAATAATAATAGCAATGAAAGCTCCAGATATGTTTGGAAGTTTGTTAGCGACAGGAATAACAACATTAGTAATGGTACAGGTGGCAATAAATATAGCTGTTGTTACAAATACAATACCAAATACAGGTATGTCACTACCATTCTTTAGTGCAGGTGGTACGGCACTTGTGGTATTGCTGGCAATGTGTGGAATTTTGCTGAATATATCTAGGTCTAAAGCGAAAGTATAAGAGTGGTTGAAAAATAATTGTGTTTTGGCGTTGTTGAACTGCGCGGCGAAAATCCTCAACGTGCAGAAAGCACGCCTCCGGTTTTCTTTATTTCAAAGATAGACTTCGTTATCTTTGAAATAAAAAGGCTGAAATCGCTGTTGCCTTTGAGATTTCCTCCTTAAAGTCGGAAACTCAAATCGGCAAAAACAAAGCTAACTATGTTGCTTTGTTTTTCGCCTAGCCAAAACAGCAATTATTTTTCAACCATGGTTGGAAGGAATGATAAAAAATGAAAGTTGTAGTTGCGGCTGCAGGCACAGGAGGTCATATAAATCCTGGTATAGCCATAGCAAATAAGATTAAAGAAAAAGAACCAAAGTCTGAGATTATCTTTGTTGGAACTAATAGAGGTTTAGAAAATGATTTAGTTCCAAGAGCTGGTTATTCTCTAAAGACGATTGATGCTCATGGAATTGAGAGAAAGCTTACCATACAGAATTTAAAGAATTTATATGCAACTTTTAAATCTATAGGAGAGGCACAGAGATTTTTAGATAGTTTTAGACCAGATGTAGTAATTGGAATGGGGGGATACATTTGTGTACCAACTGTTATAGCAGCAAAGAAAATGGGAATACCAGTTGTACTTCATGAAAGCAATGCATTTCCTGGAATTGCAGTAAAATTATTCAAGAAAAAAGCTAATAAAATATTAGTAGGATTTCAAGACGCAAAAGACAGATTAGAAGGGGCAAACAATGTAGTAGTAACAGGAAATCCAGTGAAAATAAAGAAACTAAATTTGTCAGAAGAAGAAAAGAAAAAGATAAAAACACAAATAGGAATAAAAGGAAATAAACCTGTGGTACTAGTCTTTGGTGGAAGCCAAGGAGCACAAAGCATAAATAGAAGTTTCTTAGAAATAATAGTAAATAAGAAGAATAAAGATTATCAAATAGTATGGGCAGCAGGACCAGGACAATATGATGAGATAAAAACCAAGCTAGATGAAGTAAACATGAATATAAACAACATAGAAAATGTAAAAATAGTTCCATATATATATAATATGGAAGAAGTAATGAATACATGTGATTTGGTAGTGTGCAGAAGTGGAGCGATGACAATTACAGAAATTTCTATTGTAGGAAAACCTGCAATATTTATACCATATCCATATGCAACAGAAAACCATCAAGAATATAATGCTAGAGTTTTAGAAAAAGTAGGAGCAGCAAAAATTATTTTAGACAAAGATTTAAATTCTGAAAGTTTAGAGAAAACTATTGAGGAGATAGTACGTAATCCAAATACATTAAAGCAAATGGGAGGTAATGCTACAAAAGTAGCAATGCCTAATGTAGAAGAAAAAATATATGAGGAAATAAGGAAGGTAATATAGCCTTCCTTTATTAGTAGGTGCAGAAGATTATAAAGTACAAATGTCGAATTGTGTCGAAATGTGACAGACGATTTATCTTGCTATTTATTTACTTTTGTATTATAGTTAAAAGGTACGCTATTTAGAAAGGGGGAACAAATGATGGAGTACAAAAAGAGTCTTTTTGGAAGAACAGTAATAGAAAGTTCAGATTATGATGATGTTTCTGATGATATTGAGCTTGAGTATTACGAAACCCACAACATAGCAGGAGAAAATAATAGAAAATACGGAATTGAAGTTGTAAAAAGAGAAGAAAAGAGTGAAAAATTTAA